>JBBRVB010000053.1:0-15319 GCA_038247275.1 Chroococcales cyanobacterium | reverse complement strand
TTACGGACGTTTTTTCAAAGCTTTGGCAGCAGAAAATTGCAGTTGGGAAGAATATCTTATCGATCGCATTTTGCAAGCTGAAAATCCTTTTAGTCTCCAAGTTCAAAAAATAACTAATGATTTTACTATAGGGTCGCTCGATCGACATTTATCACCAGCCTTAGTTATGGCTGCCACACAGGATCTCCAATCTTTATACATCCTTTATATCCACGGAGCCTACATCCCTCAATGGGTGCAGCAAATAGGTGGCAATCCAGTGTGTTGGCTAAAAAATACTCGATCCGAGCGATCGGCTGTCACGATTGCTAGCAAATTAGATTGTAAAAACTTGAAAGAATCTGGTGATAATACACCGAATAATTGGGGTAACTTAGTTGAAGATATTGCTAGACATTATCAGCAAACTGGAGTAGGTATATTTGGTAAATATCGAGCATTGAGATGGCAAGAGCGACTAGTCGGAATTACTCATCCCGATCGCGTAAAAATTGACGATCTCATTGGCTATGAACAGCAGAAAGCGACTATTATCAAAAATACCAAATCGTTATTACTAGGTAAACCAACTTTAAATATTTTATTATATGGTGGTAAAGGAACTGGTAAATCATCACTGATTAAAGGCTTACTAAATTATTACCCCGATAGCCAATTACGGCTAATTGAAGTAAGTAAGTCAGACATGCGCGATCTGCCATTAATTCTCGATCGCGTTACCGATTTACCGCAGAAATTTATTATTTTTATCGACGATCTTTCCTTTGAAGCAGATGATGAAGCTTTTAAAGCATTAAAGGTAGTACTCGAAGGCAGTGTGACCGCCAGACCTGCGAATGTGGTAGTGTATGCTACTTCCAATCGCCGCCATTTGGTCAGAGAATACTTTGCAGATCGTCCGCGCCCGCAAGATGCCGACGAGATTCAGATGTGGGATACCGTTCAGGAAAAATTATCATTTAGCGACAGATTTGGGATGACACTGACATTTGAACCTGCCGACCAACCCAAATATCTCGAAATTGTCCATCATTTAGCCACCTCAGCACAATTACGGATCGATCGTGACGCTTTGGAGCATCGTGCTCTACAATGGGCGACAAGACACAATGGACGGTCGGGACGCACAGCGCGGCAATTCATCGATTATCTAATTGGAGATAGCGATTAGACTAGAAGTAATGTCAGTACAAAATCGATAAATGTTGTCAACTCTTACGGAAATTTGGGTTGAGGGATTGTTTGTTAATGCAGTAATCGATCCGAGAGTAAACTATGAAAGTATTACAAGTAGCGTCATGTTTCAGTCAGATTCTTGTCGGTCTGACAACGCTGGCAATGGTAAGCGCAAATACTTTGTACGCACCATCGAGCCAAGCTTTGACAGCCACAACTAGCTTTGTCTGTGGCAAAGCCAATGGCAAGCCAGCAACCCTCGCTAGAACAAGAAAAGGTGATGTACCGATCGTGATTTGGAGTTCGGAAGCACTGAGTCGATCGGGATTTACCCCGCAAGTTCGGTGTCAACAGGTATCTGCTAGGTTTCAATCTCTATATCGCAGCGGACAGCTAAAATATATTACGGCTGGTACTGTGAATAATTTGCCTGTCGTCTGTGCTACCAAGCAACTTGCGAGTACCTGCGATCGCCAAAACTTACTGTATACACTCAAGCCTAATTCCGACCCCCAGCAGGTCATCAAGAGATTGATGGCAATCCGTAACCGAGCAACTTCTAGGGGATTAGAAGAAAGTGCCGCAATACCAACTAATACACCAACTAACTCGATCGATCTCGATTGGCTAAGTGAAGATGATTAAGCTATTCCCAGCATCGAGATCAATCGATCGATCTCACAATGATTGCCAAATAACTCCCGAGCGCAATTAATTTTGATCGTTTCTTGGAGCCGGACTTGACCGAAAGCCCGATCGATAATTTCGACAGTAGTTAGCGTATCGAGATCTACCGACAGAATGGGGATTTCCAGGTCTTCAGCACGACTGAGAATGAATGGCTGAGGGCTAAGGTGTCCGGTCAAAATTAAGCACTGTGTAGAGGTTTCTAGCGCGGCTAATTGAATGTCGGCGCGATCGCCGCCGGTGACGACAGCCATATTATTACCGCGTCGAAAATATTCGAGCGCAGAATTGACATTCATCGCCCCAATCGAGAGACTTTCCACCATCAGATCCAATCTGTCAGGACGACATAATATCTCCGCATCCAGTTGTTCGACCAGTTGCTTGACTGTGACACTCCGCAGCAACCCATTCCGATGCACGATCCCAAAGACCGGGATACCATGCTGTTCGAGATAAGGGACTAAAGAAGTCTGTACGGCATCGACTCGATCGCGCGGAATATCATTGATGATACAGCCCAATAGTCGCTTGCCAAGCTGCCCAGCCGCTGATAAGAGTAGATCGACGCTAGAAATTGGATTGTAGCGATTGACTAAGAGTACTCCTGCATCCAGAGTTTCCGCCATCTGAGCGGTCGCGAGATCGAATAAACTGCCTTCATGTAAATTGGCACCACCTTCGACGATCGCCAGATGCCCAGGAAGTCGAACACTTTCTTTAAGTAATTGGGTGTAGTCTTGACGATCGACCCCAGTTAACCGGTCGATCGTCCGCGCGTTATCCAAGCCGAGCAATGGCAATCCCAGTCGTTCTGGGGGTAGGGACAAGGCTTGTGCCATCAGTCGGATATCCCCATCGAGCTGCGGATTGGTGGCATTGACCGTCACTACAGGTTGAGCATAGGCAATTTCTACCCCCTTTTCCTGCAAGCGATCGGCAATTCCCAAAATTGCTGCTGATTTGCCACTACATGCCTCCGTCGAAGCCACTAGCAAGTATTTCATAGCCATCCCCACACACTTACCCTTAGTCATTTAACGACTTAACTCAATAATTCACAATCGGCAATAATTCCTCAGCAGATAGTTCGTTACCGAGATATCTTCCGTGCATAGAGGTATATCTATTATGACGCTGACATCAAGGTTCGATCCTTGACCCGATCGACAATCTTCTCAGTAAGCGAGTGACTCAGGAGAGTTAACTTACCGTCGATTGTCAGCCTCATCCGAGTTGCCTGAAATCGCCATGACTCAGATTGGGACTAAAGATGTTCCTGAGTCCTCCAAACCGATCTACGGCTATTTTGGACATGAAGATTATAAATTAGCAGTATAAGTCGGATTGATGGTCATTGTGCGATTTTTAGCATTTTGAGGTGAAATTACCGATCGAATTCGGCAGGATGTCGATTTCGCTCTCAATCTAACTAGCTGCTGTCAAGTGCGAATCGAAGCTCCCTGAAGCGATCTCCACCGGGATTATGGTTCCATTTTCATCAATTTATAGTAAAAGTACTGCGGAAAATCGGGAGTATTGGTATCGCGGATATTGATGAGCCAATCGATTAAATAACCAATTAACTCTGAATTGACCAAATTTACTTCGTAGGTCAGATCCGCATTATCATCAAACATCATCGTACATCTGGTCAGATCGCCAGGCAGGTTTTGAATTACCCAGTCGATCGCATAAGGAATTTTTTCGCCACCTTCGATCGCTCGATGACCGGCGAGTCCGCCTTTATTGTAAAGCGTAATTGCTTTGGGGAGCACGTTCCGTCTCGCGGCAGACTTCATAAAATATGGAGCATACAAATTTACCTTATCTGGCTGGGCAGCAATTATTTCATCAAAAAAATTCATCGGGGTAGAGAGTAGGGATTAGGGATTAGGGATTAGGCTTTAGGCTTTAGGAATTGGGCTTTCAGTATTGCCAAAGGCGAGGCTACGCCAACGGCTATCGCTCACTGACTGGCTTTAGTAAATTTGGTAGGGTGGGCAATGCCCACCAGCCATGTTCAGATTTTCAATATCTACCTAGATGAGGGTAACTGAGCTTAGTATTCACCATTCCGAGTCGAGATCTACTGTTTTCACAAAAAAATCCGGTTTCGCGCGGAAACCGGATCTCTCAATTAAAATTTAGCTAATTATTTAGTTTCCGAAAATTCAGCATCGATCACATCATCAGCACCGCCAGTCGCACCACCACCAGGAGGAGTACCAGCATCGGAGTCATCGCCACCGCCAGCATTAGCACCTGCTTGAGCGTAGATATTGCTACCAATCGCCATCAAGGTTTGTTGAACTTCGGGAGTTAGACGTTGGATTTCGGCATCATCCTCTTTGGTAACAGCTTCTTTGAGTTCTGTGATTAAGCCTTCGAGCTTGGTTTTATCCGCTGCGGGGACTTTATCGCCGAGTTCTTGAAGTTGTTTTTCAGCTTGATAGGTAAGTGAATCAGCTTGATTTTTGCGATCGATCTTGTCGCGATTTTCTTTGTCGGTAGAAGCATTGCTTTCCGCTTCGCGAACCATCCGTTCGACTTCGGTTTTGTCGAGAGTAGATGCACCAGTAATGCTGATGGACTGCTCTTTACCAGTACCTTTATCTTTGGCGGTAACGTTCAAGATCCCGTTGGCATCAATGTCGAGGGTGACTTCGATTTGGGGAACGCCGCGAGGAGCTGACGGAATTCCATCGAGACGGAAGGTACCCAGACTCTTATTGTCGCGGGACATTTCCCGTTCCCCTTGGAGAATTTGGATTTCGACATTGCTTTGTCCATCTACCGCTGTCGAGAAGGTTTCAAACTTCTTGGTGGGAATGGTAGTGTTACGAGGAATAATCTTGGTCATCACACCACCGAGAGTTTCGACACCCAAGGATAGGGGCGTAACGTCGAGTAACAATAGACCTTGAGTTCCTTCTTCACCAGAGAGAATCCCGGCTTGAACCGCAGCACCGACGGCGACTACTTCATCAGGGTTAACAGTCTCATTGGGTTCTTTACCCAAGAGGCGTTTTACTAGCTCTTTGACGGCGGGAATCCGCGTCGAACCACCAACTAATACGACCTCATCGATCCGGCTCTTATCGACTTTGGCATCACGGATCGCGTTTTCAACTGGGACGCGGCAGCGATCGATCAAGTCAGAACAGATTTCCTCAAATTTAGCACGAGTCAGCGTCAATTCGACGTGCTTGGGACCATCTTGAGTCGCTGTGATGAAGGGTAAGTTAATCTCGGACTGAGTAACACTAGAAAGTTCGATTTTGGCTTTCTCAGCAGCTTCAGTCAAACGTTGGAGGGCTTGGCGATCCTTGCGGAGATCGATCCCTTCATTTTTCATAAAGGTGGTTGCTAAGTGATCGACGATTTTCTTGTCGAAGTCGTCTCCACCTAAGTGACTATCTCCAGAAGTTGCGAGTACTTCAAACACGCCGTCGCCGACTTCGAGTATAGATACGTCGAAAGTACCGCCCCCAAGGTCGAATACGAGGATTGTTTCGTTACTTTTTTTGTCTAAGCCGTAAGCTAATGCCGCCGCAGTCGGCTCGTTGATAATCCGTAAGACTTCCACCCCAGCAATTTTTCCAGCATCTTTAGTTGCTTGACGCTGAGAATCGTTGAAATAAGCTGGTACGGTAATTACGGCTTGGGTGACAGTTTCGCCGAGATACTTGCTAGCATCATCGACTAATTTTCTAAGTACTTGAGCGGAAACTTCTTCTGGTGCAAATTTCTTACCTAAGCCAGGAGCTTCGATCCGAACGCTACCACCATCATTGATGACTTTGTAGGAGATTTCGGTAGCTTCTTGGTTGACTTCATCAAACTTACGACCGATGAAGCGTTTGACGGAAGAGAAGGTATTCTCTGGATTCATCACCGCCTGACGTTTGGCGATTTGCCCTACCAATCGGTCGCCATTTTTCGCAAATGCGACAACAGAAGGGGTAGTGCGGAATCCCTCGGCGTTGGCGATTACAGTGGGTTTGCCACCTTCCATTACCGCAACGCAGGAGTTGGTAGTTCCTAAGTCAATGCCAACAACTTTTCCCATAAAACTATAACTACTTCCTAAATAATGACAACAGTTTGAATAATAATGACGAGCAATGCCTGGTGCAACTCGCGCGATCGATTAAATTACAATCGATCCCTATCTTTGTGCCAACCGATCTTTTTTAGAAGGGTGGTTTTCCGTACCTCTATTGAGTTACATCGATGACGATCGACTGACTATGTTCGATCGTGCAACTTGCACCTCTCTACTGTATGTGACTTATGCTGATGCTGAAATTGAGGCGAACCGTATAGAGTAGTGGTGCTTACCGAAGGAGTTGGTTGCCAAGTGCGAAGTGTTGATGCATGTTAGCCCCTTTGCAAGACAACTATCCACTATCCACTCAAAAACTAGTAATTTTGTTTTGAGGCAAGAATAATGGCTGGATGTCAGCTTGTTGAGTGTAGATTGTATTAAGCTATGAACAGATAGATCGTCGAGCCACACCTGGGAAATTCCGATCCGCAGCACTTCGCTACCGAATATGACCTTTAGTACAGAATTTGAATTACTCCTGCGGGCGAGATCTCCCCTAATTTATATTCCCACCACCGAGGAAGAACGGGTGGAAGGTGCGATCGCTAAAGTTGCCCAGCAGCAAGGCAATCGCCCGGTATACATCTGGGATTTTGTGGATGGTTATCAGGGCAATCCCAATGATCGTGGCTATGGCAAACGGAACCCATTGCAAGCTCTCGAATTTGTCGATAAACTCAGTCCTGATGTGTCAGGAATCTTTATCCTCCGCGATTATCACCGTTTTCTCGAAGATGTTTCCGTCGCGCGCAAACTGCGAAATCTTGCGCGCCAACTCAAGTCCGAACCGAAAAATATCGTCATTCTCTCGCCCCAGATTACCATCCCCAGCGATCTGAGCGAAGCGATCGTGTTATTAGAATTTCCACTCCCGACAGCTACCGAAATCAAAGTCGAAATCGATCGATTGACTAAGGCAACTGGCAATAACTTGACAAATCAGCAATTAGACGATCTAGTTCGTGCTTGTCAGGGCTTATCACTAGACAGGATTCGGCGAGTATTAGCTCGGGCGATCGCCACCCACGGCGAGATTCGTCCCGATGATGTGGAATTGGTACTCACCGAAAAACGCCAAACCATCCGCCAAACTCAAATCCTCGATTTCTACCCCGCCAAAGAACAAATAACTGATATCGGTGGATTAGATAACCTCAAAGACTGGTTGCTGCGCCGTGGGGGTTCCTTTTCCGATCGAGCGCGTCAATATGGTCTGCCTTACCCTAGAGGGCTACTCCTGGTCGGAATTCAGGGCACTGGTAAATCGCTGACTGCCAAAGCCATTTCTCATCATTGGTATTTACCCCTATTGAGGTTGGATGTCGGACGCTTATTTGGCGGTTTGGTAGGTGAATCCGAATCTCGCACCAGACAAATGATTCAACTTGCCGAAGCTCTATCACCCTGCGTATTGTGGATCGATGAAATCGATAAAGCTTTTGCGGGGATCGACGGTAAAGGCGATGCGGGGACATCGAGTCGAGTTTTTGGGACATTTATCACCTGGTTGACTGAGAAAACTTCCCCCGTTTTTGTCGTCGCCACGGCGAATAATATCGATTCCCTTCCCGCCGAAATGCTTCGCAAGGGAAGATTTGATGAGATCTTCTTCGTTGGGCTACCGACTAGAGCGGAACGTCGCGCAATTTTTAACGTCCATCTGACCAAACTCCGCCCCCATAATCTCGCTCAGTATGACATCGATCGATTAGCATACGAAACTACCGATTTTTCAGGTGCCGAAATCGAACAAACCTTAATTGAAGCAATGCACATTGGCTTTAGTCAAAACCGCGATTTCACCACTGATGATATTCTAGAATCAGCTAGTCAAATGATTCCCCTCGCCGTCACCGCCCAAACCCAAATTCAATTTCTTCAAGACTGGGCGAATTCTGGCAAGGCTAGATTAGCATCGAGACAAGCTTTAGGTAAGGGTAATGGGTAAATGGGTAATGGGTAATGGGTAATGGGTGATGGGTAATGGGTAATGGGTAGGAGAAACAGTTTCCCATTTACACCTAATCCCTAACCTACTAAGAAGCTTGCGATTTAATCAAGTAAAGTAGGACAGGTTCCGATCGAGATTAAACATCCGCACGCCTCGCACGCTTAGATGTAAACGCCGGCGATAGCCTGCCATCGGCACCACCAACACCCACAAATATCTATTCCTACTTACCCACTACCCATTACCCCTTACCCATTACCCCTACCGTATGAATGTCGCACTAAAATCGCTACAACTAATCCTCGGAATGCTGACTGGATTAGTCGGAATCATCGGGGTGTTGAGTGGTGCGGGTTATTATTTCTTCGTCACGCAGATGAGTACCCGCCCGCCTAAGCCAGTATTTGCGGAGGAGCGTGGGGGTAAACCCGCAGCTAAACCCGCAGCTAAACCTAAACCCAAAGCCACTGTAGTCGCTAAACCTGCTCCCTCACCAGCAGTTAAAGATCCTCAAAAGCCTGACGCGCCCGACAAGCTCCCACCGGAGGCTTATGATGCCAAAGTCGTTTGGAAAGATGGGCTATCACTTAAAAAAGAACCCGATCCTGGTGCCCAAAAAGTTGGGAGCGTGGCATTTGATGGCAAAGTGGCGATCGTCAAAACCAGCGATGATAAACAGTGGGTATTCATTCAATCTCAAATGGATAATACTCAAGGTTGGGTGAAAGCTGGCAATATCGATAAAGTAGCAGCGAATGCAGTTCCAGCAGCTCCCAAATCAGTCAAACCTAGAGTCAAAGCTAAAACGATCGGAGTTAAACCAGATAACTAGAGATCGAATATAGCTCGTTTTCTCCAAATATTAGCCCCGATCTCGATCGAGTGGTGATGAATGGATACCCTAAAGCTGGTAGTTATCTATTCAACTCCTTTGGGACTTCTGATTTTCATCAATAACGCCCTTCTTATCGACACTCGCTCGACAGGTTACCAAGCTGCGCGACACTCTACACGCCTCACGTCTGCTCAAATGTGCCTACGACGGCATGGTAAACCTTCTCCCGCCCGAAGACTGCCCTATTCCCTATCCCCTATCCCCTCATCCTTAGCGTTTGAGCTAAAATCGAGATAGCAGATCTTCTACAGGTTAACCCGACCGATCCTATGCTTTTGAACGAACTAACACCACTTCTCAAAGAACTAACCAAAGAGCCAGCAGCCTTTTGCAGTGGCTTCCTTTCTGGCGCGTTGCGGTTAAATTTGACTGATGACCCCGTTAAAAGCTGGCTGGAAAAGCAAGCCGGATTTACACCAACCGGAACGAACGATCGTCAAAGACCACAATCGATCGACATCGACTAGATTGTGAATGAGTAGATTTACTTGGTTGGCTTTGTCAAGTCGCCAGCCAATCCTTAGCTACCAAAAGAAGTCCCCAAACTTGTCATCTGGACAACTCAGAAAACCCAGTAGATCGGGTATGATGAAAAGAATAATTACTAGTTCAGTTCGATCGTCGATCGACATTGAAGTTTAGACAACTACCTGTCTTGAGTTAGTCGATCTTTACTTCATCGCCGCTCGAAATCTACCAGACTTAGTTGCGTTGCCTAGTTGCTTACGTCCTGCTGTCTGTTAACTGCACAGTAACTTTTCTCGTCCAGCTTTATCAATGCTCACATGACCATTTATATCGGAAACTTATCTTACCAAGCCACCGAAGAAGACTTAAAAACAGTTTTTGAGGATTACGGCACAGTCAAACGAGTGGTGCTCCCCACCGACCGTGAGACTGGCAGACTGCGCGGCTTTGCCTTTGTGGAAATGTCTGATGACACCAGTGAAGACAAGGCAATTACCAATCTTGATGGTGCTGAATGGATGGGGCGTTCGCTCAAAGTAAATAAGGCACGCCCCCGCGAAGAAGGTGGCGGCGGTCAAAATCGTGAAGATTTCCGCAAACCCACCTACTAGAATCTTCGCCATCAGATTCAGCTCGATCGTCGCTTGGCGCAATCGAGATCGACTCTAAAATTTTTTGCAGCAGATGATACTGTAATTTACTTGTTCGATTGTGAGGGTGAGGGGCTAAATTCACCTTCACTCTTTTGCGATCGAATTTTCAATCCGACCGATTAAGTAGCTGGACTTAATTAAATATAAAATACCAATGTCTACAACATTGTTGCTGTTGGGGTTCGAGAGCTTCAACCCAACCTACATAGGGTTAATATTTAACTTTACCTACCTAATTGATAATTATTAATTGATTTCAGTTGTTGCTTGCAAATACCTAAGATCCGCCGATCGTTCTTACTAATTTTTTCCAGACGTTGATAGATAGGTTTACTCATCGGGGGCTGTTTGCTGGCACTCAGACCGCGCCGATTATAAATAAGTGTAAATTTTGACTTCTGACCGTCAAACGGGTCGATAATAGTCAAATTTAGCCGCGATCCTTTAACTTGACCATAGAAGCAACTAAACTCCGATCGTGGTAAATAAAAAGCACCGATCGCGCGATCGCGAGTCGTTTCAAAAATCATATATTCTTTACCCAATACATCCGGTCGATTAGATTCACCATAGAGATACACGCCATTGGCAATTGAATTCGTACTCAATTGTTTCGTCTGGGCTAAAGCTGTAGGATGACTGGGAATAACGAATAAGGCGATCGCAATCCTGGTGAACCAGAATTTTTTGCGGCGGTGGATTGACTCGAATAAACCAATAACTACGCTCGACACGTACCCCTTCCCGAACAATAATTCATGATGGTGTTAGCAAAAATAATGGCAGCTAAATTTTATTAAATATCTATTTATTATTATCTAACATTTATTAGTGTCTAGAACTATTTTGAAACAAAATTAGATGTTATTACTTGCTACTTCAATCTCATCTAAGTCTGCTTTCCAAAGACTTCTTTTGCTAGTCAAACCCCTATCCTTATGCCCTCACCCCGCCTTCGCCGCTGGCTCTGGCTCCCCTCTCCCGAAGGAGAAGGTTTGGGGGTGAGGGCAAGATGGTAATTTTTCCCAATCGGATTTGAGATCGTTAGGCGCGAATCACAAAAAGTCGGAACAACTCATTAGTTATCCCGACTTTTTGATGATTTGAGTTGGCACACAGAACCTAACTCGCTACATAATCGCGAAAACTACTATGACGGCGGCGAAAATGCGCTAGGGCTTGATGTTCTAGTTGGCGCACGCGTTCGCGGCTGAGATTGAGGATTTCCCCCACCTTAGCTAGCGATAGCTCCGCACCACCTTCTAAACCAAATCGGAGACTAATAACATCTTGTTGTTGACTGGTAAGTTCGGCAAGCGTGGAATGTAGCTCCTGGCGCAATGATTCTTGAACCGTGTACTTTTCTGGAGAAATCCCACCATCTTCGAGCAGTTCCGAGAGTTCGGTATCTTGATGGTCGCCGACGCGGACATCGAGCGAGATCGGCTGACGCGAGATGTTGAGATAGTCTCGAATTTGTGCGGGTTCGAGTTCTAGGGCGACGGCAATTTCCGCTGAGGTCGCACTGCGTCCGAGTTGCTGGGACAGCTCGCGCTGGGTTTTTTTGATTTTGTTGAGTTTTTCGGTAATATGAATGGGTAAGCGGATCGATCGACCTTGTTGGGCAATAGCGCGGGTAATTGCTTGGCGAATCCACCAGTACGCATACGTGGAGAACTTATAACCGCGAGTCGGGTCAAATTTCTCGACACCGCGTTCTAGTCCCAAAGAACCCTCTTGAATCAAATCGAGAAATTCGAGATTGCGCTTTTGGTATTTTTTGGCGATTGCAACAACTAACCGCAGATTGGCTTCGATCATTTTTTGCTTGGCTTGATGTCCTAGCCGCAAGACTCGTTCGAGTTCGGCTGCTGGCATCGCGGCTTTAGTTGCCCACTCTCCGGTGGTCGGCGAACGATCTAAGGTCTGTTCTAGACCCTGTTTGACCGCTTGTATGAGCATCATTTGTTGCACTTGCTTACCGTAGCAAATCTCTTGCTCTTGGGTGAGCAATGGAACGCGACCGATTTCGTGGAGATAGGTACGCACCATATCACCGCTATAGTGGGGTTGACCGATCGTTCGAGTTTTAACACTAGGCATGAGTTTCTCTTTAACTCCCTTTACAAGTGGCTAGTAAAACTTTTTGCCAGACTACTGTTTCAATCTTCACCTACGATGTAGATCGCGATAGAAGATCGGCTGGTCGATGGATTGATGGTAGATGTTTACATCTGGGCACAGCTTGAGTTGGGGTCTACTCTGGTGCCTTCATAACAGATGACGTAAACAACTAGCTTAAAGTTCTCCACTACCTAAAAACATAACAGTCTGGGTCAATCGGAAAACTTAATTAATCATTAAATTAGGCTTTAGGTGTTAGGCTTTGGGCTTTAGGATTTGAGATCGGAAAGCTCTATTTATTTCACTTCTGAAGCACTCAACCTTAAAAATCTCCAGCCTAATACCCGATCTCCAAAACCTAATCCCTAAAGCCTACTGTTGAAACCAGAGAAATCCAGTTTGCATCAAACCGACAATAAAGCCGAGAATCCCACCGAGATTGACAATTCCTTGAAGTTCGCTTTTGACAATGCCTTGAATTCCAGTTTCGAGTTCGGCAGGAGAAGTGGCTTTCACCCTGTCGATAATCACTTGGTCGATATTCAGGATCGGAATGACTTGGGTGACGATTTGTTCGAGATCGCGTTCCAAATAACGATCGATCACAATGGCGAGTTCGGCACTGACGACATTCAATGAAGATGTTAAAATTGTCGAACTGCGGAGCCGTCCGATCGCGACATTCGCAATTCCATTCCAATCGAGCGAATCTGTCAGTCCTTGGATCAGTTCGACACCTTTGGTTTGCATGTAGCTACGGGCAGTGGTGCTAATTGTTTTGCGGAGTTCTCGAACGGTAGAAACGGGGAGATTTTGGAGCGAAAGATCGCGCAATAATTCCTGAACGCGATTGCGGATATTGAGAGCGACAATTAGTTGGGAAATAATCTGGTTAGCTTGTTCGCGCTCGTCCAAACAGAACGTCCGAAAACGATTCAGAGCATTTTTGACACCAAAGAGATTGGCAACTACCCAATAAGTCCCGCTACTTTTTTCGCGTAAACCTTCATCGATGACTTGAATATTGCGATCGGTTAAAAAATCGACGATCGCGACGCGCAATACTTCGGGTGGTAGAATGACATTAATCAACCAGTCAGACAATTGCGCCGCTTGGCTGTCGGTGAGCTGAAATTCGAGAATCAATCGATCGAAAATCTGATTGATTTGTGGTTCTAAAAAGTCTGGCTTCCGCGCTAAGACTCGCAGCCACCGGGGAAAAGATTCCCCCAATAAATCTTTCAGAATACTAGCCAATAATTTGACTGTTTTCTGTTCTTTGTCAGCTTGAATCTGCTCTAAAGCTAATTGCAGCAGCCAGGTAATCGCAGCTTGGACTCGCTCCACATCTAGCAATCGCTTGGCGATCTTTTGTAGCTCCGTTGGCGTGAGCAACGAACCCATAATCGTATCCGAAATCCGTGTCGCCAAGCGTTCCTGATTGCTCGGAATCAATCCAGGCGTAAACGGAAGTTGGTATTTACCAATGAATTTCGCCTTATAAGGACGAAACAACATTTTGATCGCGACATCATTGGTAAAATAACCTACAACAGCACCAGCCAGGGGCGGGACCAAATATAGCCACAGTTGGAACGAGGACAATGTATTATCGGGATGCAATCTGGGTTGACTATCTAATTATACCCAGACTCGGATCGATCGGCTGAGTATGAGTATCCACCCGATCGATCGCGGTTATCCACATTCAAGTTGAAAGCATCGCAATTAGCAGCAGCCAATATCCGCTAAATTAATTCATATAGAGTACTGCGTTGATGATGAGTCCGTTCGACAAGTTGCTCGGAATCAGCATGGAGATCTCGAATCGCAGCTTGCAACTGAGCAACCGATAGAGAAGTACCCCCCTTCGCTCCTGCCATCGTCGTAATATGCTCCTCCATCAACGTCCCACCCAAATCGTTGCATCCCCATGTCAGCGCAGTTTTCGCGCCTTCTAGACCCAATTTGACCCAACTGGGCTGATGATTGGGGATGTAGTTGCCCAGGAAGATACGGGCGACAGCAGTTAATAAGAGATTATCCGCCAGAATAGGCTGATCTCGGCCGACGCGGCTGCGAAGTGGTGCGGGTGCGGATTCGCCGACGAAGGGGAGGATGATAAACTCGGTGATTTTCGCTGGATATTGAGCCGTTATTGCCTGTTGTTGGATTTGTTTTAGTTGCTCTAAGTGGGCGATCTGCTGGCTGGGTGTTTCGATATGTCCGGCTAACAGGGTACTCGTCGTCGGCAACCCCAAGCGGTGAGCGGTGCTGATGATTTCGATCCATGTCGCACTATCGATCTTTTCTGGGCAAATAATGCGCCGTACCGTGTCATCCAATACTTCCGCCGCCGTACCGGGCATCGAGCCAACACCAGCTTGTTGCAGCGCAATGATGACATCGGCATAACTCAACCCATCTTGACGCGCGATAAACTCTACTTCCTGGGGTGAAAAAGCATGAAGATGAAGCTGGGGGAAAGTGGTTTTGATGGCAGCAATTAACTCTACATAATAAGTCAACGAGCGACCTCCAATCTTCGCCCCTGGATGCAATCCTCCCTGCATACAGATTTCAGTGGCTGTGAGGGCGACTGCATCTGCAGCTTTGGCTAAGATCTGCTCGGTGCTCAACCAGAATGCGCCCTCGGTACCCTCATCCCGCCGAAAGGCACAAAAACTACAATGCTGCTCGCAAATATTCGTAAAATTGATATTCCGGTTGATGACGTAGGTAACGGTATCGCCGACTTGCTGCTGTCTCAATCTGTCTGCTGTCACCCGAATTTGCTCGATAAGATCGGGAGCCGTTTGAGTCAGTAGGATCAGTGCATCTGTGGTGGAAATATCATTGCCTTGTAAGGCTCGATCGAGGATGCGATCGACTGTGTTAATGTCTGAAGCGGTGGGTAAAGCGGTAATTTCAGACATATCGACATGTGGATCTACACCATTCATTTTAGAAGATTTACACTGACTCCGATCGCCTTCCTCAAACACAAAAGTACTGCCAAACCCGTCTGGTACTTGAGTAGACTGGATTCTTAGGAACCCGTTAAAACGGTTTTGAGCGACAATCCCGCATTTTAGTCGCGGGTAGATTAGATCTGAGAGGGTGTCTGAAAAGTCCAAAATACGCCCCCTAACCCCCAATTCTGGGGGAACCGGAATGGAAAGTCCCCCAGCGTTGGGGGATTTAGCGGCGAACTGTGGCGAGGTTTCCTCGCCATACAAGTTCGACAAGACAGG
>JBBRVB010000052.1:0-15490 GCA_038247275.1 Chroococcales cyanobacterium | reverse complement strand
CCCCTGCACGAGTTGGAGGTGGGGAGTACCCAATGCGGACATATTATCAGCTATAAATTGTAACCGCTGGGGATGTTGCTCGATCGCGATCGCTTGACAGCGGGGATGACTCCGCAACCACTCAATCCCGATCGATCCACACCCCGCACCCACATCCCATAATAATTCTCCGGGCATTGGGGCGAGTGCCGCTAGAGTTATCGCCCGAACTTCGCGCTTTGTCAATTGTCCATCGTGGTGATACGCGCTCTCAGGCAGCCCTGGGAGGCGATTTAAGGGGGTGCGATCGGCATCGATGCTACATTCGATCGCGATGATATTTAGAGCCGCTACATCGCTATTGGTCCAAGATCTGGCGAGATCTGAAATTACCCGTTCGCGATCGCCACCAAGATGTTCTAATACTGTCAGCCGACTATCCCTATACCCGCGCTGGATCAGCAAATCTGCCACGATTTGTGGCGTATCGGCACCAGCACTCAAAACTAATAATTTGGAACCTGGAGCGAGGATCGCTGTCAGGAAGTCTGGCGCACGTCCACACAAACTGAGGGTTTCTACTGCTGTCAACGACCATCCCAACCGCGCACAAGCAAGGCTAAATGTAGATGGAGCGGGGATAATTGTCATTTCCGCGATCGAGACATACCGTAGTAAAGTCACCCCGATCCCATAACAGAGCGGATCGCCGCTAGCGAGGATACAAACAGGGGTACCACGATATTTGAGAATCGAGGCGATCGAGTCTTCGATTGGCGATGTCCATGCCATCTGATGAAGAGAGTCATTTAACATGGCGAGGTGACGCTTACCACCGACAACCAGCGATGCTCGATCGACAAATCCACGCGCTGATTGGCTCAGTTCGGACAATCCCGCCTCACCAATGCCGATAATTGATAACCATTTCTCGATCGCCAATTTTCACTTCCTAGCTGTATGTAACCCAAGTTGCTACCTATACTCAAAGTGGTTACAACCACTCCTCTTGACGCGACTTTAGTTGCAGGTAACAAGAGGTAGCTCAGACATCGACAATATTTAAATTAGCACGAACTTCCGCGATCGGTGTTTTCCACAAAGCATCCTAATCCACACCAAATAAAGGGTAAGCTTGTTTACCCATCAGCCACCCCTTGGTAATTGCGTCCATGTAACCAGTGGTAGCGTCAAGATCGTAGAGCAAAGATTTGAGGAGATTTTTAGTTAGTAATGCCAGCCAGAATCTCGATACCTCTAACTGAGCTATTCATCTGTATTTTTCATACAGTCGAAGAGAATAGTAACCAAATTTTTAGATTAATATATGCAGTCTTCTCAAGAACATTTCTATGGATAAATTCAAGATCTAATTAAATGAAAATTGCTAAATTATTAAAAATAGAAATTACTATTGCAGCTAGAGCCTAGTAACTCGATCGCATGGTGGGTAGTCGATCTCTATCCTTTGGGCGATACATTTATCGGATAGGTTATGAATATAATTTAGTGTATCACTAATAACCTGTATTTTAAATACCAGCAATATGGCTAACTTGTTAGAAACAGCTACCAAATCCGGTAATTTTACTATTTTATTAAAAGCAATTAAAGCAACAGAACTTGAAGATACCCTCAATAGCGAGGGTTCATTTACGATCGTCGCGCCAACGGATGACGCTTTTGCGAAGCTACCGCAAGCATCCACCGACGCACTATTTAAAAATATTCCCAAGCTCAAACGAATCGTGCTGTATCACGTCGTCATGGGAAATGTTCAAGCTGAAGATTTGGCACAGATCGATGAAGCTCCGACGATGGAAGGATCGATTATTGCCATCAAACGATCGGCTGGCAAGATTCATGTCAACGATGCACTAGTGACTCAGACCGATATCATTGCTGACAATGGGGTGATTCACACGATCGATACTGTGTTGATGCCAGCGATTCTCGAACATGAATATGACTAGATTAGGCTACAACTGAATCGGGTGGGTGGGGTTGAATCGAGCGAGAATTTAGCTGATGATGGACACAGCAGTAATCGATCGCCCTAATTTTTATGTCCACTCGTCCGTATACAGTCGCTCTGATCGTCCCTACTGGTATCGGTGCTGCGATGGGGGGCTATGCGGGGGATGCACTACCGATCGCCAAAGCTGTTGCGGCGAGTTGCGATCGCTTGATTACGCATCCGAATGTGATGAACGGGGCGCAGTTGTATTGGAGTATGCCCAACGCGTTATATGTCGAGGGCTATGCACTCGATAAATTTGCCGCAGGTACTTGGGGCTTGCAACCAGTACGGCGCAATCGGATCGGCATCGTGTTCGATCGATCGATCTCGGATGAGTTGCGCGTCCGCCATCTCCAAGCCGCAGATGCAGCTAGAGCAACGCTAGGATTGGACATCACCGATTATGTCGTCACAGATCGACCTTTGGGGGTCGAACTGCGTACCGCGTCTTCTGGAGCCTCCTGGGGGACGATCGAGCAACCGGATAGTCTCTTGAGAGCAGTGGATAAACTAATTAATGTTGCTGGTGCAAATGCGATCGCGGTAATTGCCCGATTTCCTGACGATCCGGGGGCGACAATTTTGCACGACTATCGGCATGGCACGGGAGTAGATCCGTTAGCTGGAGCGGAAGCCGTCATCAGTCATACGATCGTGCGGACTTTTAAAGTACCTTGCGCTCACGCACCCGCGCTCTCGCCACTGGCGATCGATCCAGAGATTTCACCCCGGTCGGCGGCGGAGGAATTGGGCTATACTTTTCTCCCCTGTGTCTTAGTGGGATTGAGTCGTGCGCCCCAATTTATTACTACTCCTCAATCTCATCAGGGAATTTGGCATGATGAAGTCGATGCGGTAATTGTGCCTGAATCTGCTTGTGGTGGTAGTGGGTTGATTAGTTTTGCCAGCTCGACCCGCACTAAAATTATTACAGTGGCGGAAAATCAGACACGGATGGCAGTACCACCGGAGGCGATCGGGATTCGAGCGATTGCGGTAAGATCGTACTTAGAAGCAATTGGTGTAATTACGATCGATCGCGCTGGAATGAGTCTCGCTCCTTTCTACCCACAGATCGATCGACTCAAAGAGTGTTAATAAAGTCAACAACACAGCTAATTTACGACTCAAGCATTAACTCAAAGCCAGATAGTGGTTAGTTCCCACATTACCCTCTACCCCTACAGCCCAAAGCCTAATCATTACCCATTACCCATTACCCTGAAGAGATGAGTAACTCGCAGAATTCAGAAATCGAACCTTTGTCACGAATCCAAATTCTGATCGCGATGGCGGTGACTGCCATAATTTTATTTGCAGTGGCTAGGATCTGGCTGTACTTGGGCGATCTTCAGTTACGTCCACTCTCGATCACAGTTGCCAATTTGGGGTTTGGAATTGCCTTGGGGTTGGGTTTGACTGGATTGAGTGCGATTGTCTATGCAGCGTGGGCTACTTATCGAGAAAGTGCGGATTTTTATCTAGCAATGGTACTCAAACCGCTGAGTATACCAGACACGATCTGGTTGGGGTTGTTACCAGGCTTAAGTGAAGAGTTATTATTTCGGGGTGTAATGTTACCCGCGATCGGTTTAGATCCGATCGGGATTGTCTTATCGTCCCTATGTTTTGGGGTATTGCACATGACCAATGCCCAGCAGTGGCCTTATGCAGTCTGGGCAACACTTGTGGGCATATTGCTGGCATATACAATGGTCGAAACAGGTAATCTGTTTATTCCGATCGTCGCACACATGACAACCAATTTTATCTCAGCGTTGACTTGGAAACTTCAGGAATCCAAAGCCGCCGCGCGATCGTAACTATTTACTTTTCACGCCCATCCCATTTTGGTCGGTGCCATTCAACCAGATTTGGCAATTTTGAGGGAGTTTGACGGGATTAGACTTCTGATTAATCGAGTTGCCGATCGCGTCACAGGTATAATGAGCGATAGCGACCTTTTGAGTATTGCAGAGTTTGAGGTTGTAACCATAACTTTGAGCAACTCGACCAAATTTGTCGATCGTCCGATAGCGATCGACATAATCTAAGATATTCCAATATTGAGTATTAATTAGGAGATAAATTTGGTTTTGACGGCGGTTGGCAATCCAGTTGTTTACCAATTTTGATGGTATTTGCTCATTCGTCCACCATAAGCTGGGTCTAGTTGCCCCTTTGGATGATACAGTATCTGCGGTGACAATATTCGGATTGGTACCGATTTCGGTAGGCTTCAATAAAGTGAGATCTACATCACAAATTTCTGGAGCTGATGACATCACGCTCGATTGAGCAAAGACGGCGCAATTTGTACCCATCATTACCATCAGGCTGGTAGTGCAGCCGATCGCGTAGGCAATGCGGGAGCCATCGGAGCGACAAACTAACTTAGTCCACTTGCTGAGGTGATTAAGATCCCAGATCGCCGGTTTAACTTGCATGGTAATTTGGTTAGTATTTTCAGTTGTGACGATTTCAGTACCAAAATTGTTGGCTCGATTTTGACAGATCGATCCTCATCTCAAAAATACTATTCTTTAGTCTCGACCAAAGTTAGCTCGATCGCATTACCATCAGGATCTTGAGTAAATAAGGCCGCTCTCCCAGAGTTGCTCATCTTGACGACACAATTTGCCGCTGTCAACTGCTGTTTGGCGGCATCTAAGTCTCGAACCGCCAGCGCAATGTGTGGATTGCGAGTTGATACATTCAAGTCGATCTTATCATTGAATGTAGCATCAATATTCTCGATTAAGTGCAGTTGAAAGTCACCGATCTGATACCAAGCACCAGGATATTTAAGCTGGCGATCGATCCGAGTCAATCCCAAAATATTGGTGTAGAATTCGATCGATCGATCCAGATTTGACACTACCACTGCTGCATGTAGACAACCAACAATTTTCATCATATAGCCATCCTAAATCATTTGTGAGATCGATCTCGATCGTATATCTAACCGCCCAGAAGCAGAACATGTAATGGAGCTTATTTTGAATCTAGGATTACTATAGCGATATTTGGGTAGATCGTCCTTATTTCTAGTTACTGATTTCATCAATCGACTTTCAAACCTTTAGTTGCCAACCACTCGCGATTAAAAATCCGGGATTGATATCTAGCTCCACCATCGCATAATATTGTCACGATCGTGTGTCCTGGTCCCATTTGTTTCGCCAATCTTACTGCTGCGGCTACATTAATACCTACTGAACCGCCCATAAATAATCCATCTCGCCGCAAGAGTTGATAAACTACTTCAATACATTCTTGGTCGTGAATCTGGATGGCATCATCGATCGGCACACCTGCCATATTGCCAGTAATCCGACTATTCCCAATTCCTTCAGTTATCGAACTACCTTCGATTGTAATTTCACCGGTTTTGACATAACTATATAAGCCACTACCCATCGGATCGGCAATAACACTTTTAATCTGAGGATTTTTTTCTTTGAGGAACATTGAGACACCCGCGAAAGTACCACCAGTACCTGTCGATGCCACCCAGCCATCGATTTTACCATCGGTCTGCGCCCACATTTCGGGGCCAGTGGTTTCGTAATGTGCCAATCGGTTCGCCAGATTTTCAAACTGATTTGCCCAGATCGCATTTTCCATTTCCGCAGCCACGCGACCAGACAATTTCACATAATTATTCGGATCTTTATATGGTACAGCGGGGACGGTACGGACTTCTGCGCCGAGCGTTCGGAGTGCTTCGATTTTTTCTGCCGATTGCGTTTCGGGGATGATAATCAGGCATTTATACCCCTTAGCGTTACAAATATGCGCTAGTCCAATCCCGGTATTTCCGGCAGTACCTTCGACGACCGTACCCCCCGGTTTGAGTATCCCCCGCCGCTCGGCATCTTCAATAATATATAAAGCCGCTCGATCTTTGACTGAGCCACCAGGATTGAGGAATTCAGCCTTACCCAAAATTTCGCACCCAGTCTCATCGCTAAAGCTATTGAGCCGAATTAGTGGTGTATTGCCAATTGTGCTGGTAAATCCGTGTTTGACATCCATAAACTTGCGAGTGATTTTTAAGTAGTAAATTATAATTGCTGAGTAAAGAAACAGATCTAGCGATCGTCATCCACATGACTTTTAGATTAATTACTCCGGCTCCCCTTCTGGCGATCGTATCAGCTTTCTAAACAAATGATTGAGATCTAATGAATCTGTGCAGAGAATGGTAATCCGCTCTTGGCTGGCTAATTGTTGTAATTGTGTCCCAATGTTGCTGACAACATCCGCATTTTGCGCCGCGATCGTCTCCATCAATTTTGTCCCAACAACATCTCCAGCAATCGTATAATACCTATGTTGCAGCATTCTCAGTCATTGATGGACTTAGCTGACAGCCGATGCGATACGATCCTTATTAGCTATTTTGCCACATCCCACCCCTCAAATCTCCATGAACATCCGTATTGGTAATGGTTACGACATTCATCGGCTAGTGTCAGGGCGACCCCTGATTTTAGGTGGAGTCCAACTCAAACATGAGTTCGGATTATTGGGACACAGCGATGCTGATGTACTGACTCATGCGATTATGGACGCGATGTTGGGGGCATTGAGTCTAGGTGATATCGGGCACTATTTCCCCCCTACAGATGCCAAATGGGCGGGAGCCGATAGTATCGAACTATTAAAGCAAGTCAATCATCTGATTACCAGTCGCGGTTGGCAAATTGGGAATCTCGATACAGTGATCGTCGCCGAACGTCCGAAACTTAAGCCCCATATCCACGCCATGCGCGATCGATTGGCACAAGCTTTAGAATTAGATCCAGAGCAAATTGGAATCAAAGCCACCACCAATGAACAGCTAGATGCTACTGGCAAAGAGGAAGGTATTTGTGCCTACACAGTGGTGTTATTAGTCAAAATCGCGCCATCTTTACCCCCGATCTAAAACCTAGAGCCCCTCAAATCTATTCCATTACCCAGTGTCTTGAAAAGGTGCTCTACTTGGGGAGACCCCAAGTAGAGCACTTTTCGCTACCCATTACCCATTACCCATTACCCATTACCCATAACCCATTACCCTCTTATCCCCTATCCACTTGTTCCACAACTTGCTAATATAAGAGTGACTAATATAAAAATTTATTAAGAAAAGTGTAATTTAAGCCATGCCTCCCTCACGCAAACAAGCTGTGTTACTCGTTGATGGCTACAACGTGATTGGAGCCTGGACAGACATACACGATCGACACACCAGACACAATCCACTCCAATCGGGATCGAAAGCCGACTTAGAAGCTGCCCGAGACAAACTGATCGAGGCACTGATCAATTACAGTGCTTTTGAAGATTACCAAACAAAAGTAGTCTTCGATGCATATAGTCGAGACGCACCAGCTTACTGCGAGATCGTCACTCCCAATCTTTCGATTCATTACAGCGATTTTCTGGAGACTGCCGACACGTACATCGAAAAATTTTGTGCGGCGTTCCGGCACGATCTACAGTATTCTGCTTCGAGGTTGATTGTAGCAACATCCGATCGCGCCCAGCAACTCACCGCGATCGGGTTTGGGGCTGAATGGATTTCATCACTACAGTTAATCTCCGATGTCGATTTTAGTGCCAAACGATCCAAACGACGGCATCGCCCCCAAAAACAATCTTCTGGACGGTTTTTATTTAACTCCCTCGATCCCAAAGCTCAAGCGCGACTCTCAGCACTTCGTCATGGCTTACCCCTCGACGATACCTGACCAACGACCGCGATCGTTAACTAATTTAATTATGCCGCCGCAGGGTAAATCGTAATTTCGCCAGTCATCGTCTCTAGTCAGGGCAGCTACGATTCCCAGTACAGAGCCTTTGTGGGCGATCGCTAGCATCTGTTCGCAGTTGTCATCAGTGAGTTTTTGTGATATGGTATTAAGGCGTATGTTCAGTGCATCTGTAGTTTCAGGGTAACAGGGCACAAGTAACGATTGATACCGATCGTCAATATTTGGGTAAGATTGCAGTAATTCATCGATTGGGGTAGTTTTGGGCATTTCTATCGTCCAATCTCGGCACAACCACTCACATAAACCCCATTCTAACTGAATTGGTAATTTAAGCAATCTGGCTAGCGGATCTGCCGTTTGAATGGTTCTCAGAAAGGGAGATGTCAAAATTCGATCGACCTTGAGACCGCTTAATTTTTGAGCCAACCACACCGCTCGATCGTGCCCTTGGGAGGCAAGTGGTGGGTCATAAGGATAAATTGCATCATCAAACCATTCTGGCTCGATAAAGTCCAATCTATGTGCGTGGCGAACTAACCAAAATGTCTGCATTAAACTTAAATATTTCTGAATTGTGCTGTAGATCGCCGTCACGTAACTAAATCTTAACTAAGATGAGAGTGAAGGTAGAGCGACCGAGACGGTTATTGGTATAGATTTTGGTGTAAATACCGATCTGTCCGAATTCCAGAATGTTCCGAATCCCCACTGTCAGATAATTGGCTGAGGATTAAAAAAAATTGCCAGTGAATGTGTAGAAATGTTAAAATTGTTAGAACAACCGTAAAAGTAAACTTGAGAACAAACTGCAACTGAGGCTCACTCCACTCACAATCGTCGGCAACCTGTCAGTTGCGATGATGAGAGCCACTAAATTGCAATCGAGATTTTGCATCTAAATTCCCACTATATTTTAGCCAGAGTCATGAAAACTGCTCAAGCATCAACCGATACTGTCCGTACCTACCTCCGTGAAATCGGGCGCGTGCCCTTGCTCACCCATGAACAGGAAATCCTGTATGGCAAGCAGGTACAGCAGTTGACGCTCATGATGGCGGTCAAGAATACTCTAATCGAAGAACTCGGTCGGGAGCCAAGTTTGACTGAATGGGCGACTGCTGCTAGCCTCGATGAACTTCAATTGCAAAAGACGGTATCTGCGGGTGAAAATGCCAAACGCCGGATGGTAGAGGCTAATCTCCGACTGGTAGTGTCTGTTGCCAAAAAATACATCAAGCGGAATATCGACCTCCTCGATTTGATTCAAGAAGGAACGATTGGAATGCAGCGTGGAGTCGAAAAATTCGATCCTAGCAAGGGTTATCGGTTTTCGACTTATGCTTATTGGTGGATTCGCCAAGCAATTACTCGCGCCATTGCTGAAAAAGCACGGGCAATCCGGCTACCCATTCACATCACCGAAAAGCTCAACAAGATCAAAAAAGCTCAACGCGCCCTCGCTCAACAATTTGGACGAGCAGCGACAATCAATGAGCTAGCCGCAGAACTAGAGTTATCTTCCAAGCAAGTCCGAGAGTATTTAGAACGCGCCCGTCAGCCACTATCACTCGATCTGCGGGTTGGTGACAATCAAGACACCGAACTCGGAGATCTCCTCGAAGATCCGGGGATTTCCCCAGAGGAATATGTGACTAATTCTTCACTCCAAGTAGACTTGGAGCGGATGATGTCCGAACTCACTCCTCAACAACAACAGGTGCTCACGCTCCGGTTTGGGCTAAAAGATACCCAGCCTCTCACCCTCGCCAAGATTGGCGATTTACTCAATATCAGTCGCGAACGAGTCCGTCAAATCGAGCGCGAAGCAATTGCCAAGCTCCGCAAGCGCAAAGCTGACATCGGTGAGTATCTAGCTTCGTAAATATCAATTAGTCCGCAAGAGCGGGCTTTTTTTTGGGATTAAATCTTTAATGGCAATCGAACTACCTCACAAACGAATTGGTGCTGCCATTATCTGGAACCAATCGGGACAAATATTAATCGACAAGCGCAAAGCTGGCGGCGCAATGGGCGGACTATGGGAGTTTCCTGGCGGTAAAATCGAACCGGGTGAAACGGTTGTTGAATGCATTGTCCGAGAGATCTGGGAAGAACTAGCCATCGAAATTACCGTCGGGGAGCAGCTAATTTCGATCGAGCATACTTACGCAACATTTCAAATTACCCTGATTGCCCATCAATGCCAGCATATCAGTGGTATACCCCAACCGATCGAGTCTGATGAAATTCGGTGGGTGAATGTCGCTGATTTGGCTAACTACCAATTTCCCGCCGCTAATAGTGCGATTATTGAAGCAATTGAATTAGGCTTTGGGCTTTAGGCTTTAGGCTTTGGAGCTGCGTTGCAGATTTGCCCACCACACTCCCAATACTTCTGGAATAGTCGCTAGTGAGGTTGTATTAAGAACAAGTGGAGTTTTGCGGTTGAGTGACACACTTCAACTTTAACTGGGTACAATCGAAACAATATGGCACTGGTGAGCAAGCGATGGCGACAGAACTAGCAATTCGCACTGAAGATTTAACCAAACAATTCGATCGACATATCGCCGTACATGGCGTAGATTTGGCTGTGGCTGCGGGTGAAGTCTATGGCTTGATCGGGCCAAATGGGGCGGGTAAGACGACCTTGATGCGGATGCTAGCCACCGCTGAGGAGCCGACAGTCGGCGAGATCTATATTAATGGCGAACGGTTACTGCGCGATCGCAGTAATACCAACCTCAAGCGGTTGTTGGGCTATCTTCCCGATGATTTTCCGCTATATGATGACCTGACAGTTTGGGATTATCTAGATTATTTTGCTAGGCTATATAAACTCACTGCCGAACGTCGTCAGCGACGGTTGTATGATGTGCTGGAATTGGTGCAACTGAGTACCAATCGCAGTAGCAAGATTGCGACCCTCTCCCGAGGGATGAAGCAGCGATTGAGTCTGGCGCGGACAATCATCCACGAACCAATTTTACTACTTTTAGACGAACCCGTATCGGGACTAGATCCGATCGCGCGGATGCAATTTCGGCAGATTATTAAGACACTCCAGGAAGCGGGAATGACGATTTTGATCTCATCCCATGTCTTGAGTGACTTAGCCGAACTCTGTACCTCTGTCGGAATTATGGAGTTAGGATTTCTAGTCGAAAGTTGTCGGCTCCAAGATCTCTATCAACGCTTGAGCCGCCAACAAATTCTCATCAGTACTCTGGGCGATTTAGAAACCCTCAAACGCGAACTCAAAGCTAATTCTCTAGTAACGGACATTGAAACTTTAGCTGGCACAAATCAAATTCGAGTAGGATTTTCAGGTACGGAAGAGGATGCAGCGGATCTATTGCGATCGCTGATTCACACACACTTGCCAATTACCAATTTTCAATGTACTCAAGAAGATCTGGAAACTATTTTCTTGAAACTAGGACATCAGCAAGCCTCGTAGATTAATTAATAAATAATAATTTAGTTGAGAAAATATGATAATAGATAAAATAATAGATCGGGCGGGTGATATCAATTCCCAGATATTTCGAGAACTTAAAGAACGACTGACTGCGCGCAATATGGCGATCGCGATCGTCGGAAGTATAGTAATTCAAGGATTAATATTAATCTACTTCCACGGACAGATTCCGGTTTTCGATCCCAGCACTACCGAAACTTTCGATAATTACTGTAATCTTGCTTATCCAGATATCTCTGGTGGGCGCGATCTACTATGCAGACTAGACGGAGATGGAAAATTTATCATCAACTGGCAAAAATGGCATACTGATGTTTTTATCTGTTTGAGTTGGATATTGCCATTTGGACTGATTTTGGGATCGGTTTATTTGTTAGTTGCCGATCTAGTCCAAGAAGAAAAACGCGGTACTCTTAACTTTATTCGGCTCAGTCCCCAGTCAGCACAACAAATCTTTGTTGGTAAAATCTTGGGCGTACCGATCCTGGTATATATCGCCACAGTATTGATGCTCCCACTGCACTTATATTTAGGATGCAGTGCCGGAGGTAATATTTTATTTTTAGGTAGTTGGTATCTGGCGATCGGATCGTTATGGTTCTTATTAGCTAGTGCCGCAGTATTATATGTCTTGCTTGGTGGCTTTCAATCATTTTTGACAGTCATCGTTATCAGCTATCCCCTCTGGATGCCCATAGCTGCGATTAACTCATTTGCCTCATCAACGCTCGATCGTCAATCATTTAGGGGTACAGAAGATGTCTCGTGGTTTTGGATTCCGATCGCGAGTAATGCAATTTTATTCGATATTTTTGGGACGATTTGTTGTTTAGTAGCTAGTTATGGAGTATGGCAAGCTTTAGAGCGTCGCTATCTTAGTCCGACAGCTACCATTATTAGTAAGTCTCAAAGTTATATCGCCAATCTGTGTTGGCAAGTCTGGATTGCTGGCTTTGTCATACCTACACTCGCTCAAAACGATCGATACTATGACGATTTCGGCTTGGGTTTGCTGGCAGGTATGGATTTTATGGCATTATTGTTATTAATTCCGATGTTATTACCGAGCAAACAAGCATTACAAGATTGGAGTCGGTATCGTCGCGAACGAGTGACGCATCAGCATCGTCATTTTTGGCAACGGGAACTATTACAAGATCTCATCCATAATGATAAGAGTCCAGCATTACTGGCGATCGCGATTAATATCGGGATGGCGATGATAGTCTGGATTCCAGTGACTGCGATCGCATTATTCAGTAATCCTATCTATGGAATTAACACTCTAGCTACGATTGCTTTGGCAACTAGTCTAATTTTAATTTACACCGCGATCGCTCATTTAGGATTATTCCTCAGTGTCAAGAACCGAAAACTTGGGATTGTCGCGCTCGTCGGCGGGGTAATCCTCATGCCGAGTCTAGCGGCGGGGCTATTATCGATCAGTGATGCCCCGGATGAATTGGTGTCGTTCTTGCTATTATTCTCGCCATTTGCGGCCATCGGTGCCACTCAAGGTGCAGGCGTAGGTATCTTCGCCGCATTTGCCGCTCAATTAGCGATTTTTGCAGCCTTGACTCGTCAATTGCAGCGAAAGTTACAAATTAGTGGTCGATCGCAAACTAAGGAATTGACAGGCGATAATTTAGCATAACTATTTAGTCAATAACTATCAATGAGGTAAATAATCATGGTATTGGACAGATTAATCGATCGCATGGGTGATTCTAATCCCCAAATATTTCGAGAACTCAAAGAACGCTTGACACTGCGAAATATTGGAATTGCAGTTGCAGGTGCATTGGTAATTCAGATCTTGGTTTTATTGTATTTCAATGGTCAGATTCCCATCCTCGTACTATCTGATGATGATATACCGAAACAGATATACCGCTCGGCTTACAGTAAATATTGTGACCTTAACGAAATTCGCAGCAGCTACACTCCCACGCAACAGTGCCAGATCGATGGTAATGGTAATTTTAAAATTAACTGGCAAACTTGGCGATCGGATGTCTTTATTTTTCTGAGTTGGATTTTGCCACTGGGATTACTGTTAGGATCGGTTTATACATTAGTTGCCGACTTAGTTCAAGAAGAAAAGCGTGGTACCCTCAACTTTATCCGGCTCAGTCCCCAATCAGCGAAACAAATCTTTATTGGCAAAATCTTTGGCGTACCAATGCTGGTATACCTTGCCGCAGCCTTAATAGTGCCGCTACATCTGTGGATGGGACTGAGCGCGCAAGTAGGCATTCCCACTTTAGCAAGCTGGTATGCGACCCTCGGTGGGATGTGGTTCTTGTTAGCTAGTGGATCGGTTTTGTATGTCTTGCTGGGCGGAGTTCAGGCAATCGTTACTGTCATCGCTGTTGCCTTCCCACTTTGTGCGCCGATCGCAGTGATTAATAATTTCATGTCAGGCACGATCAATGGCGAAAAATGGTTGAAAGATAGCGATCGAATCTCCTGGTTTGGATTGAAGATCGATAGTAGTGCGACGTGTTTTTATATATTTATAACTGGCTGTTGTTTAGTAGCTAGCTATGGGATTTGGCAAGCTCTCGAACGTCGCTACCTCAACCCTACTGCGACAGTAATTGGTAAATATCAAAGTTATCTGATTAATTTTTGCTTCCAACTGTGGATTGCCGGATTTACGGTACCACTCATGTGTGTAGCATCCACTAACTACCGGGCGACGCGCCAAACACTATCGGGCTTTGCGGTCGTCGATTTTATGGCATTGTTGTTACTAATTCCGATGCTATTGCCCAGCAAACAATCATTACAAGATTGGAGTCGCTATCGTCGCGAACGCACTCAGCAGCGACGCAAGTTTATCCAACGGGATTTACTTCAAGATTTAATTGGTAACGATAAAAGTCCGGCAATTCTAACGATCGCAATTAATGTCGGGATGGCAATGGTAGCCTGGGTACCAGTATCGATTTTTGCCTTGACTGTAAGCACTCAAGGGATGGATTTCAATAATCTTAGTACTCCTGGGTATGTCACTCGCCTGGTGGCTGGTATCTGTGTTGCGGCTAGTCTAATTTTAATTTATGCCGCGATCGCGCATCTGGGTGTATTTCTCAAAGTCCGCAAGCGCAATTTGTGGATTTTCGCGATCGTCGGTAGCATGATGATCTTACCCATAGTTGTTGCTTACGTCCTCTCTCCCGTCCATTCTCCAACTGGTTTTGCTGCTGTAGTACTGCTATTTTCGCCCTTTGCCCCGATCGGAATTTTCCAACTAGCAGGAACCACGATCTTCGCTACATTTGCCGCGCAGGTGGCGATACTTGCCGCACTGACGCATCAATTACAACGTCAGTTGAAAATTAGCGGCCGCTCTCAAAGCAAGGAACTACTCGTTCAAAGCTAACTTTTGAGATCTGGCGTTGCCGATCTTCAGATGCGATCTGCCACTGCTTCAAACGTTTCAGCCCTAAAACCTAAAACCCAAAACTTAAAACCAACCCAGTTTCCGCAGGATCTGGGTTTTTTTAGGTACTTGTGAAATCGTCATCCTTGGGCTTACTTTTAGCCTTACGGATCAATTGGGCGATCGTCCGCGAGAGCGAAAGTCCCGACTCCGCAGCCAGTTTTTCTAACTTCTCTCGCTCGATCGGATCGAGGGATACATTCAGGCGATTTTTTTTTGTGCTCACAGCGCAAAAGTGGTGTAACTATGGTACCTATTGTCCGAGTTGGGAGCTAGGCAGGGGTGGATTATTAACGTTTGTGACAAAGATGAGGGAAAACAAAAAACAGTCTGCACAACACTGTATAAATTTAAGTTAATAGGTAATACTAGTAATTGACAGAGTGGTAAATACCAACTAGCAAAAACTGGCTAGCCTCTCATATTAATACGAGAGTTTTCCCAAATTTATTAAGCTATGTTAAGCGATCGCGCGACCAAAGCCGAAAAACTGGACACCAAAAACTATTAAACGCATACAGGATTAAATATATGTTAGACGGATTCTCCAAGGTTGTCGCCCAAGCAGATGCACAAGGTCAATACCTCAGCACAGGTCAATTAGACGCACTCGCGGCAATGGTCGCTGACGGCAACAAACGGATGGATACAGTCAACCGGATTACCTCCAACTCTTCGACCATCGTTGCTAACGCAGCCAGAAGTCTATTTGCCGACCAACCCAACCTGATCGCTCCCGGTGGTAACGCATACACCAGCCGCCGGATGGCAGCTTGTCTGCGCGACATGGAAATCAT
>JBBRVB010000051.1:0-15650 GCA_038247275.1 Chroococcales cyanobacterium | reverse complement strand
GCCGGAAAAGACTGGTTTTGTTCGCCCTGACTCACGCAGACTCAGAAGCCGCATTAGATACTTGGTATAGAACTGCCAAATCTGCCGAATGGCAAAATCTAGTCGAACTTAGGGAAGCTTACCCATCTGCCGACTTAGTAGGAATCTATACGGTCTTCAACATCAAAGGCAACCACTATCGATTAATTGCTGAAATCAACTATCGTAGTGGGACGATTTTTGTCCGAAACATCTTAACTCATGCCGAGTACGACAAGGAGCAATGGAAGTCATGACAGTCTCATTAGATCGAGAATATGCCACGTTGTTGGCCGAAGTTCAACCCAAGGCGATCGAAACCGAAGCAGAGAACGAACTGTACTTAGCCGAAGTTACGAAATTGATGCGGCTAGGTGAGACATTATCTCCAGCACAAGAGCGGTTGCTCAAACTGTTAGTAAACTTGATTGAAAGCTTTGAAGATAAACATTATCAACTCAAGCGGGCTACTCCCTTGGAAATTTTGACTGAATTAATGAGTCAACGCGGGCTGAAGCAGAAGGATTTAGTACCAGTTTTTGGTTCTCAAGGGATAGCTTCAGAAGTACTCAATGGGAAGCGGGAAATTAGTAAAGCAACTGCTAAGGCTCTGGGAGAATTTTTCAATGTTTCACCAGCATTGTTTTTTGATATTGGCGATTGATAGAAATGTAGGTTTAGATCGACGATCTGGCATCAATCTGGATAACGATCGATATTCTGAATTTACACTTACTAGTTACTAATTGCTTGGTGTTTATATCAACCCTGATGAGATCGGGCAAGACATCCTTATAATGGTGATTTTCTCGATCTGCTGGGCAACGTGTATCAAAAATAGGTCAAATCTATGCACGTTGGAAAAACATATATAGAAAAGACTATTTTTCTGTATTTACCATACTTAGAAGTTTTTTTGTTAAAAACCTGGAAAATAGCTTAAAATTGAGACAGTGACTAGCATTCCATTCTTCACGCAATGAAAACCCTAACCAAAACTGAATCTATCCGCCAACGGATTCTTTCTGGCGGGGAAAGATTTTGGAATCATCAAGACTTAGCCGACTATCCTTCAGCCACCATCGCTAAAACCTTCACCCAACTGGTTAAAGAAGGTATCCTCCAACGCATTAGCAAAGGACATTACTACCACCCTCGTCCCACTCGATTCGGTTACAGCCAACCAGTTCGATCTGAATTACCCTATCAACTTACTCAAACCCGCGTCTATCCAGCCGGAGTAAATGCCGCTAATTTACTCGGATTTACAACTCAAAATGCAATCGATGGGACTTTTGCCACTACTGCGAGTAGTCTACCGACAGCGTGGTTGGGACAAAGAGCCAAACTTTATACCCGTCGTCCGAGTACCTGGGAGAATTTATCGGCTACCGAAGCAGCCCTACTGGACTTTTTACGATCGCGTGGTGAATGGAGCGATTTATCATCTGAAGAGACAAACCAACAACTACTAGATCATATTCGAGTCCCTGGAAGGTTCGATCGATTGGTGGCGATTTCCCATGCCGAACCGCCCAGAGTTCGAGCGATGTTGGGGGCCATCGGACAGGAATTGAAATATTCAAAGGACTTATTGCAGCAGTTGAGAACGGGGTTAAATCCTTACTCGCGGTTTGAATTTGGGAAATTGAGTACTCTCTGGTACGCCCAGGAGTGGCAAGCCAAATGAGACTTTCTCAACATCCATAATTTCGAGATTACATCGCGAAAATATTAGTCTAATCATTAGTAGAATTGTTCTTAACCCAGATCGAATATCACTGGAAATAAAGCTATGTTGAAAAGCTATGAAGCGATTTATGAAAATGGTGAGATGAAGTGGTTAGTAGATCGACCATCTGCGGTGCATTCTGCCCGCGTGGTTGTAACGGTGATTGAGGAAACACTATCACCTACTACTAAACGTCGAATCTTTCCAACTGAGTTGGCAGAAAAAGTCCAAATTATAGGGGATATCGTCAGTCTAATTGTCGAATAGTCATGCTTGAGATTGTCATCCAAAAGATAGTTCCTGTATCCGTTCCCGTTGTCTCTTCGGATGATCTTTGGGCGGAGTTTGGGCAATTGAAGATTGCTGATAGTACTAGAAAACAGTATGTTAAAGCGATCGAGAATTTTTGCCAGTTTGCTTATGATGGCTCTGCGACTCCAGAGACAATCGCGGAATTTCTAAATCTCGATCGCTATGCCGCGATCGAAATAGTACTCCGGTATCGTCGTCACTCGATCGATCGAAATCTCGCACCAAGTACGATTAATGTCCGGCTGGCGGCGATTAAGAGTTTGGTGGATATGGCGCGGAAGCTGGGTAAAACTACGATCGATCTGAGTGATATCGAGAGTATCCCCAGCGAGAGCTATCGCGATACTAGAGGGATTTCGATCGAACAGTTTAAATCAATGCTCGATGCAATCGATCCCAGTACGCCGATCGGGGTGAGGGATTATGCGATTATGCTGTTGTTCTGGGGGAATGCGCTGCGGCGGGGGGAAATTGCCAATGCGAATATTGAGGATTTTTTACCCCAGCAGCAGAAGTTGATGATTTTGGGGAAGGGGAAACGAGCGAAGGTGGGGATCGATCTGAGCGACGGTGTGAATCATGCGCTGGAGGAATGGCTGCATTTTCATCCGCGTAATGAGCCAGGACAGCCATTAATCACTTCCTTGAGCCATAACTGTTATGGAGCGAGGATTGCTGGGGATAGTATTTACAGGATCGTTCAGGGATATGCTGAGGCTGCGGGGATCGAGCGGCGGGTTTCACCGCATCGGTTGCGGCACAGTTCGATTACGGCGTTTTTGGATGCGAGTGACGGTAATATCAGGGCGGCACAGGCGTTGAGTCGGCATTCACAGATGAATACTTTGACTCTGTATGATGATAAGCGACGACAACAGCAGAAAGGGGCTTCTGGGGTGCTGGAGGGCTTGTTGGTGGAGACTGGTGGGAAAGCAAGCGACTAATTGAGGGAAACCCAGAAAATTCAGAATCCTTAACCCGGTTTTTGGTTCCAATGCTAATCAACTCAACACTTCAAGTAATTTTCAGTAAATTTTTCCTTGGCTAACTAATTAAACTCCGCTCGATAGAATAGATCGGCGATCTTCAAATTAGCCACGAGGTCGATCGAGCGGTATAAGTATAACCGTACCTGTTTTGCTAAATTGACAAAATTTTGATGTATCACAAGAGATCGCAATCCTTATTACAATTTATTGCTTAAAGAGAAAAGCTAGCTTTTGGTTTCCTATGATTACATTGAGCTACTACAAGTCAATTAGCATATCTAACCTGTTGCCGATCGATACTAGCTCGATGTTCTAGCAGTCTAAATCGGGGTTGCCAATGTTTAGAGAGTATGGAGTTTTGCAAGGAAAGGTCGATCGATTCAAGCGGGAAGACGATCTAGACTCCCCCCATCTCCAAATCAGAGTTATCGATCGCAATAATGCTGTTTGGCGAGTCCCTGTTAACGTTTTGTCGGGTGATGGGTCGTTGCTGATCTTTCACCGCGTCGATCCGCTCCAAAGTCACCCCATCCTGGCTAGCTTATCCAGCCTCGCCCCAGGATTTAATCTCCTCCCAGCAGGCGATCGTTCCGCCACTAAGTCTCTAGATTTTTTGCGCGCACCCTTGTTCGACTGGCCGACTGGTGTAGAAGTAGCACCATCAAGACCGGGTGCCAATAACGATTTGCAAGATAGCTTAACTACAGAGTTAGAAAATCTCAAGGCACAGGGTGGCGATATCTTTGTCTTTGGTGAAAAGTTTCCCAAGCAGGGTCAACCTTCAACTCCCCGACCGAGCGATGTAGAGTTTGGCACCACTCAAGGCGTACATCAGATTCATCTGAATCAGGGCAATCCACCCGGTCGCTTTGAGAGCGATAATGGCACTTTTCAAGATGGTGGCATCATTCTCAAATTCGCCAATCGTTACGTTGGCTTGTTTCTGAGGTTTCAGACGCAATGGTTGCCGACCGACGATCGTAATGGCAACCAGATTCCAACTTCGCGACAGATTCCGGCTGGGGCAGGAATTGGGACTATACCCGATGATGGCGGCGGGGTTAGCGTATCCAATCCCGAAATTTATATCGAGCGGGCATTGGTCAATCCTATTGGTGCCGATCCTAGTAAAGAAGTGGTGGTAATTGGCAATGCTTCATCCGCTGCCGTGGATCTGAGTAATTGGAGTATTGTCGATCGCAATGATAATGCCGAACCTCTGACTGGGATCTTAGGAGCTGGCGATTCTCTCCGGGTGACGCTTTCTGGCAACACCGCACAGTTGGGCAATCAAGGGGGTACGATCCGCTTGCGAGATGCTGCTGGCAATCAAGTTCATGCGGTCTCTTATGCGCGGGAGGATGCCCAAACGGAAGGTCGTTACGTGAGATTTATAACTTAACCCACAATTACGATCGGGGCGCGCGCGCGGTTTCTTTTGTCCGTTCGCGCTCTATTATCGAACCAAAAAATTAATAATGTAAATATTTTTAATTATATATTGTGTCGTGTGTAACGCTAATCTAATAATACTACTGCTAAGATAAATGAATTTAATACATCTACTATTTAATATAGCTACTGTTTAGTTGATTCTCAAAATCGGGCTTCCCAACCGAAAATCGATTTACAGAACTCTCATTTCTAATAATTCAATTTTTAATCTTATTTAATACGCTTAATTCGATGTCAAATAATATCAATGGTGTCCTCTTCCAATTCTTTCATTGGTTTTTACTAGAGGATGACTCAGTTCAAAATGACAAATCACTGTGGGCTTTTCTCAAAGAAGAAGCCGACCATCTTCGCAAAATAGGCATCGATTCTGTTTGGGTTCCACCTGCTTATAAAGGTGCATCAACGGATATGAGTAGAGAGAATAGGAGTAAAGGTTATGATGTTTACGATCGATTCGATCTCGGTGAATTTAATGACAGAGGTGCAGTCAGAACTAAGTATGGCACAAAGGAAGAACTGCACGAAGCAATTAATGCTTTACATGGGTATAAAAAATCAGTCAGTGGCAATCTAGTCAAAGACGATAATAAAAGATATATTCAGGTATATGGAGATATCGTTATCAATCATCAAGCAGGTGGGGATGAAGATGATTTTTGGGAAGCGATCAGAGTCGATAAAGACGATCGAAATAATGAAAGATGGAAGCCAGGATTGGAAAGCGGTGAGATTGAGATTAAAGCATTTACAAAGTTTACTTTTGCAGCTAGGGCTAATAAATATTCAAGTTTTCAATGGAGTTCGCGCCATTTTGATAGTGTCGATACGGCCGCTCAAATCAGACAAAATGGCAATATTTTTAACGAACAGGGAGGAAAGTATATTTATAGATTCATAGCGAACGAAGCAGGATATAACCCTCAATTCAAGAACTTTGAGAAGTGGGTTTCCTTGGAAAAAGGCAACTATGATTACCTTCAAGATTCCGATTTCGACTATGGTAGATTCGATGTTCGTGAAGAAGTCAAGTTTTGGGGACAATGGTTTGTCAAAGAAATTGGACTGGATGGTGTGCGGCTAGATGCGGTCAAACACATTTCTGCTGGATATATCCGAGAATGGCTGGGACATGTGAGAGCGCAAACGGGTAAGCCCCTATTTGCGGTAGGTGAGTATATTGCTTATTCTGGGCAGTCTAGTATCTTGCATAATTATCTGACACAAGTTACCGCGTCGGGGGAGTACCCGCAAGATATTAGTTTGTTTGATTTTCCACTCAGGTTTTTGTTTAGAGACGCTAGTTTGAAAGGAGACAGGTTCGATCTTAGAGCTTTGAACTACAACACATTGACGGCGGAACAGCCAGCCAAGGCAGTTACGTTTGTAGAAAATCATGACTACCAATTTGGCAGAGAATTTGAGTCTCACGTACAGGAATGGTTTAAGCCGTTGGCCTATGCTTTTATCTTGTTGCGCGATCGCGGATATCCCTGTATCTTTTTTCCCGATTACTATGGTTTTAATAACAATGCATATCATGAAGGGAAACCAAAAGGTCGAGATTATCTAGATTTACTCTTGCAACTGCGAAAAGAATTTGCATTGGGTGAAGAACGTTACTATGCTGAACGCACCGTTGCTGGGTGGGTACGAATGGGATTCACACCGAATGCCAAGGGTGCGATGGCGGTTGCGATCAATACGGCGGCTAGGGCGGTGCAGTCGATGCGGATGAATACGGGAAGATTTAACAAACGGTTCTATCATCTAGCGACCATCAAATTTATTGATAATGCTTTTCTGGTTGTTCGCGGTCGCTACGATCTCTATGGCGATAAGGCAGAAGGATTATGGACGGATGCCAATGGGGGGGGAGATTTTCTGGTAGATAGTGGGTGCGTGTCAATCTGGATCGAGGACGGTACGGGTCTGAGTTAATGACAACCCTCTCCACGAGTGGGTTTTGATTAATTTGGAATCCTTAACCCAGTTTTTGGTTCCAATGCTACTCACCCCCCAAAAACCGTGTTTAGAGCCGAAATCGAAGGCGAGAAAAAATAACCGCCACCAGTGGGAATCACCCAATCGATCGGGATTTCAATTGTTTCGATCGAGCCATCCGTACCCATTAGATCGAAAATCCGAGTGCGGTCGTTCCCCTGCTCCTGATTTTGACCGATAATCGGATCGTGACCGCCACCTATCGGCGGGTTTAATTCGCTATTCGCCCAATCCTGAGCTACAAACTCAAACTGATTTTCAATTGAAGTTTGGTAGGAAATAAACAGCAGTCCGCGTTCTTCTGCTAGCTCGACAGCAGTAGGCTGTAACGGATCTACCAGGGGAGAACCAAATGGAATTCCCCGCCGTAAAATTAGGCGAGTGAGAGTATCGCTAGCACTACCAACATCCGTCCCTAGATCGCGGGGATTGACTTTGCGAATATGGGCGGCAAACGGACATCCAGATCCAAAAGTAGTACTATCTGCTGGGGGGAAATTATCTCCCGGATAGCCATCAATCGGAATTAGGGGCAGTTTTTGAGTATCAGCTCCATAAGCAAAGTGATTGTTAGCCAAACTATCTTTAGCCAGATCTGGGCGATCGGCGATGGGCGTTCGCATCAGTGGCGCACCACTTTTCCACCGTCCCACAAATTTTGCAGCAAGAATTTCTGGAGTAATAGTTGCAAAACCTGGCTGTTGGGATAGCTTGGCGGCTGTCTGCTCCATAAAATTCCAAAAAGCGGGGACATCTTGTAGCAACCGTCGCAAGACCAGAAATGAGCCATTTTTAGTCCAACTGGGTGAAAGTTTTAATGGCCGCTGCGGTCGGATGGGATCGTCATTGCGCTGCATCTTGTAACCCAAAACGAATTGTCCTGGCCAAATCAGGGGTTGACCTGGCTTGGCAAATCGAGCTGCTGCTGGGGCGTTGGGGTCGATAAATCGCGCAGAGAAGAAGTCCTTAGCGGTTTTGGAGATGCGTCCGCGTACTCCAGGTTGGGAGATACCATCTTTGAAGCCAAAATGCTCGTGTCCAGGTAAATCTGGTCGCGTAGCTCCAGGTTGCTCGAAAATAATTTCTAAGCCGTCAGTGGCCCCTTGTGACGAGGCTGGAGCGGTAATACTCGACTTAATCCGCGTAACTTCGGCGTTAAGATGCGCCGGATCGTCGCTGGCAATAATTAGGACTAAATCGGGATACTTACTCGCATCCGTACCGCCAACTACCCAACGATCTGGATGTCCGATCGCCGTCGGATCGATCGGATCGCCAATTAAAGCCGATCGAGTTGGCATTCCCAATCGAAAAGGATCGCTAGGATCGAACCCTTCGGCATCTTTGGCTGGAACCAGTTTTTGAATGCCTGCATAGGTAAAGGCAATGTTAATCCAAGTAGCACTCAAACCTTGAGGATCTGCGCCTTGCCGATTGCGTAAGGCGCGAAACAAATTGTTGAACATCAACACTTCTGCTACTGTCGCAATTCGGGGGATAATGTTGCGAATCCAAGCTTTGGCAATCGATCGATCGTGGATTTTTAGAAATAACAACATCTGAAAATCCTTATTAAACCCCGCCAAGCTATTACCTTGAATATCGTTAATTTCAAGTAGATCCTCTGTAGGGAATTTTGAGGGGGAGTTGGTTGCTGGCATAAAACTAAAAATTCACATTCCGAACTGAGAGATGTTCGTCACCCACACTTGCTGCTGCAACTGCGGCAACTACTGGAACGCCAACACCAACACATGCCCGCGCAGGATTTTGGAATTTAGCTTTACTAAAGGCAAGTCCAGTCAGTTTCATCGTAATTTTTTCGGCGATCTGTCCGCCAAATTCAATTTTTTCGCCACCAATTAAAATATCTCCCACTGTAAATCCTGCTCCTGCGGGTACCTCATAAACGGCACGCAGAATTTTCCCTGTGGAACCTCGCAATATTTTCCAATAGCTCGGATCGACTGGAGTTCCATTCGGTTTTTTCCAACCTGTAGTATCGAGCCTGTCGATATAGAGTCCAATGGGATTTTGGAGCGTTATCCAGTAGCCATCGCGGGCGAGACCATTAACGGCTGCACCGATCGTCGGATCGCTGGCTCGACCTGGTGCCCCATATTGGCCGCACCGAATCAGTTCGTCTGGATCGGTTAAAGTTATACCCCCCTTCTGGCGCAAAATGGTCGCTTGAGCGGCAATATTAATTTCCGCTCCCAATGTGTTGTTGCGCTGATTTAAGTGCATTGCCCCATTTGTGGTATTCCATTTGTTCAACCGATTGTATCTGCCATTACGAAACAGATCGGCCATCACCACTTGAGGACTGACATATTTTTGATAGAGTGCCAGCAATTTTGCTTTGTCTCCCGTCGCTCCCGCAGTTTTGGGGCCGGAGTAGCTCAATGGGTATCCATGTGCTAGAGCTTCCCAGTATTCTGGGCCTTCACAAGTAAATGTAACTTGATTAATCGTGCCTGCTTGTTTAGTTACAAACCATTCTAGATATTCATCCTGTGGCCGCTCCCCATTCGGTAACGGTTTGTCCGCCTCTTGCCGCGCCGCTCGTTTGTTGCCGGGATGCTTGCGTTTGATTAAGGCTGGAAAGCCAGTCCAAGTAATTGCTGGTTCGAGTTTAGGCTCGGTTGTATCGACATCGATTGGATTGTAAAATTGGCTTTTTTCCACTCCTAACTCTGATTCAATGTCTTGAATTTCGGCACTGAAGCTATTAGATAAAAACTCACTCCACGCATCTCTTTGCTTGGGAATGGTATCGAAATCATCAATATTAGCGGGTGGATCGAAACGGACGAGTTTCATCAGCTTAACTCCTTAATTAATATTAAATTACTATAGCCATCCTAAATGAGAAACTACCAGATCTTTTTCTTTTTCTGCGCTCTCTGTCTCGATCGTGCTAAACCGTCGGGTTTCCCGGCGAGCGCGCATCGCTGCACCTCTGCGGTTGAAAAATTATTATGACAGTACTAATAAATTTGAAAATGATTTAGGATTGCTATATCAGTTTATTAGTGTCGTACTACTTCTAATTTTCAAACTCACAAATTTATTAGAGAACTTATCTAATATCGATTATTGTCAAGATCTTAATCGGATCTCAATCTAATATTTAAAGTGACTAATTATTGATCACTTTTAACTGAGTAGTCATATTGTAGCTTATTTGGTAACTGTCGAAATTATTTTTGGTAATTAGATCGATGTTTGCAACTAAAATTAATATTTCGCTAGAGCAATAGTACCAATTTATTAACAGTGATTTCAATAACGGATCGACAATATGTAATAGACCTCCTGCGAAAGTCCGAGGTTGACTGTGAAGAGAGAGTAGAGGGTAGAGGGTAGCTTTAGGAGCTGATTAGTTCAAAAAAACTTAATACTAAAAATCCGCTCAAGTTGTTGGCATGAGCCAATATTGATTTACTTTCGCAGGAGGTCTAATGTTTGAAGCTTAGGCATTTGCTAGCTAGCAGTCGATCGACTCACTAATCATCACATGCTTAAAAATTAAATCGTGGTGGATCTATTTCGATCTGAGAGCAGAGCGTAGAGTTCTGTTAATCTTGCGAGATCGTGCCCAAACCAATCGCGAATCCATTGACAGTACTCTTGAATTACTACCCGCTCGGAGTAATTGCGATCGCCTTGGTGGCGCGCTTCGCGTTCGATGATTTGGGAGATCGCATGTCCCGCCATCATCCCTGACATGATGGCTTTGAGAACGCCATGAGAGGATGACGGATCGAGGACAGCAGCCGCATCGCCGATGAGAAAATAACCCAATCCAGCAGGTCGATCGATCGTCCGCCAAGTTACATCAGCCACTCGCGACTTATCGACGGCTTGGAGGTTGGCGAATTCTTCAGGAATCCAACCTCGATCGATCCGTTCGATTGTGAAGTTTAACCTCGTCCACTGATAGAGATCGGCGCGAACTCTGGCAGTCCAAGTCCAACCACAATCGTCAGCAATAATGGCGGGAGCACGCTCGCGGATCGGACATTGCCCTCGCACGTAGCCATAGCGAGCAACCAGCGGCTGAGAATAAGTTTTAATATTTAATCCCAACTGCTTTGCCAGCCAATGATGACCGCCTGCCGCATCGATAACAACAGATGCCTCAAATATCCCTTGGGATGTTTCCACCCCAATTACCCTACCATCGCAAAGGATCGGACGTACGGCATGACATGGCTGCAACACCTTTACCCCAAGAGCGATGGCTCTATCCAGTAACAGGCGATCGAAATCGGCTCTCCAAGCTTGGAATCCATGCCAAATGCCAGTTTCATCCTCGCCAAAGGGGATGAATTGTAGATCGCGCTCCCACTTTACCCAATTTCCCTGATGGCGCAAGAATCCTGCTGACAAGACTGCTTCGAGCACACCCAACCGATCGAGTAATGGTTCGATCCCCGGATGCAGAGTTTCCCCTGGTCGATCTCGGGGAAAGGGGTATTTTTCCAACAGCAGCACCCGCAAATTAGCCCGATCGCAGGCGATTGCGGCTGCCGAGCCTGCCGGCCCACCCCCAACAACAATTACGTCATACATTTGATTTCCGAGCCAGAGCGGGGCGATTAGGGGCGAGAAATTTGCACAAATGCACCGCCATTCGTACTAAAAAATAAATTGGTGCGATCGAGTTGACAATCAAAACGTCTGGTAAACTGGCTTCTTCTTCTCGTGGGCGGATCGTTTACAGGCGTTCCACGAAAGGGGTTTTGCTCATCCACAAAGGTATAGATATATCCCATCCCTTTTAAGGCAGCATTTGCTTTCGGATTGATGGTACTATTCCATGTCGGCCAATCATTTACTTTTTCGGCAGTTACTAACCATAGGTTGGTACGTGGAACACTATCGCTATTTGGGGGTAATGTTTTAATGCAAAACCGCAAAGCTTCCATCCGAGCAATCATTTCTTCGGCAGTAACAGATTCCAATCCATTCAACCCAAATAAACCATTTAAAGCATTGCTAACATAATCCGATCGATCTTTGTCAGCAAAATTGACAAAGTTACTACCATCAACAGATTCAAAAAATGGTGCAAACTCTCCATCACAGCCAGTTTGAGATGGCATTTCTCCCGCAATGACACGAGGATGTTGGGGATGATATCCCAGTTCGCTATCCATCAATGGAAAGCCCGTCGAACCATTGCCAAATGTTCGGGCTGTATCTGGTGCCACCGCAGGCCAAAAAGAGTTGAGTGCCGCACAGAGTTTTGAATCTTCTGGAAACGGACTACCCAAGCCATAGGCAGCATAGATCGGTTTTCCTGTTGCATCGCTATGTTGGGCAATATCCCAACCTGGAAAAAACACATTTGCGGCGGCATCTGGCAACCAACTGATGGGGAAATTCGCAGTCGGTGGGATGGCAAAAGCACTTCCAGATGCAGCCGTGCTGACAATTGCTGTTGCTGTCAGATTAGCTGCTTCGATTCGGATAAAAGCCTTTTTTGTTGCCGTCGTCTGCATCGGATCGGGTAAAGTTGGATTGGGAATGCTTTGACTAATTTGCCGTCCGACAAATCTCCCATCGCTCAGGGGACTGGGGCCACCTTGGGCAAATTGGATATCTGGAGATCCTAATCCGATGGGTTGATTGGCGATTTTCTCCAACCATTTTTGAATATCAATTTGATCCACTTGTGGGAAGAAATCAATTGCTGTTACCAATGAATATGCAGGTAATATTGGCAATGTCAATCCACTAATCTTGAGACCGATCGCCCCATCACAAGTATCATCGATAAAATGTGCGGCTTCATAATTACCTGTGGCTAGTTTTGGCACATAATCACTATTTTTGAGCGTTATCAGATCTTTTACCTGTTGTGGATTGCCGATAACTTCATGCCGCATATTGGCATATTCAGGAGCAGACCGACCGATCTGAGAATTCACAACCGGAAATTGAAGTGAAGTCCAAAAACGATTGCGATTATTACCAACATTGATTTCTTTTGGGACTTTAAATCTGGCAATCTCGTCTTTAGTACCAACTTTCTGTGTGGCTGTCCGCACCATCGTAGGGTGAGCGTGAGGCACGAGCAAAATACTCGCACCGTGTTTTTCACTTGTGACTAAATCGGGAGAGTTAGTGGAGTCTATCGTGAAAGGTGGTAGATTGAGATCGAAAATAGCTAAAGGTTTAATAAAGCCAGGGTTATCTGGTGCATTGGTGTGAATGCGGCGAAGCTTTTCGTTGATATGATATTCAACAAATTTAAAGGTTTTCAGATCTAATGGCGTTCCATCCTCATTCAGCAAACACTCTTTGCCCAAAAACAGTTTATGAACGGGAAAGGTAAAGGTCAAATTTCGATCGAGAGCGACTGTCCGCAGGACTGCATCAGCCACCGATGGATTGCGATATTCGGCGATAAAGGCTCCATATCTGGCTGGTAACACCGCAAATCCCTTAGCTCCAGCAATCGGCGTAGAAGTGAAACTGCGAGATGCTGCTACATACCGAGCTGCTTCTGTACCCACTCGCGACACTCCGACTCTAGAGAAGGCGAGATCTGCATGTTTGCCATGCGCCGATTTCAATGGATGCCGATATTGATAGGCGACGATGACAATTACTGGATTAGTAAAAGAACTCAGCTTGCGCTTGGCACGACTGTAGATATAGTTCTCGATCGTATCTAATTCATCGAGTGTCGGATAGACTTGAGGATCGTTACTTGGCGTGCCATCAGTTGTGGGATGGACATCAGCACTCGCCAGAGCATGATATAACAAACTTTTAGCTGGAGATCCGGGTTCGATCGCTTTGATACCCGATTTTGTAAATGTTTCAAACCCAGGTAAATTGCGCTTAATTGTCGCTAGCGAGCGAGTCAATTCTAGTTCGAGAGCGGTCGTTGTAATATCTAGTCCATGTTTCGCAAATAAATCTTTCCACCCTAGAGGGGCGAGCCGATTTAAGATCGTTTTAACGTCATTGATTAAGGCCATCTGAATATCTCCACATGATTTTTGGTGGTAACCAAGTTGCAATTATGTATAACCCCTCTCGATCCTGCGAACTAGTTACAACTAGGCGAAAGCAAGGACTGAAATTAAAACCCAATCCATCAGCATAAATGAGTATTGAGATCGAGAATCTCGATCGAGCCTCGATCTCAGGTTATATAACTTGTCATTTTTGACGATCGAGCTAGAGCAATTTATGCGCCCGAACTCGATCGATATTTAAGATTGTAGTAATTTCGGATCTTATTTAATTCTCATTCATAAACACCTGATTTCAAAGATTTTTGAGAAAGCTAATCGAAGGTGCAAAGAAATATTCCCCACCTTTCATCGACACAAAGCCTTGAAAATCGATCGTTTTTTTTGCTTCCTCTCCCCATTTAACTGGTTGTTGTTGGGATGTTGGGTTTTGTCCCTGTCCGATGACCGGATCGATGCCAGCGTCATCTTTGACAAACTGAGGACTATTTGCCCACGAAACTTGCGTAAATTCAAATTGATTGGCAATATCGCTTTGATAGGCCATAAATAACAAACCTACCCCACCAATCGGTTTATCTTTTAGCTCGATAATTTGACCATCAGCATCGATCTTTGTATTTCTCGCTCCATAGGTAATTCCCCGTCGAGCCATAATATGGGAACGTTCGGCTTCCAAAGTCACGCCGAAAGTTGCGCCAAATTCCCGCACGCTATCTCCACGGGGATTAGTCTTGCGAATATGGGAATGAAATGGGCATTTATTACCCTGAGTATCGCCACTAAAATCAAAGTTATTCGGAACGGGATCGATTAACTTATCTGTCTTTTGCAAAATAACTGGAGTCCCATCCTCAAATCGACCGACAATCAGTGCTCCAGCCAATTCTTCCTCGTCTCCACTCAAGCCAAATTCATCAGCAATTGCGGCTTCTTTATCCTTAAAACCTTTAACATTTTGTTCCAATTTCCGAAAGACAAAGTAACTACCAAAACTCAGTTCCTTTAATAGTCCGCCCGGACAAGGTACTAATACCTGCTTGAGTGGAAAAGTAGGGTCCCAAATATCGATCCCACCATTGTCAGTTGCTTCTCTGTTAATATCTTCGACCAACAACAGTGGCTGACTGCGACCATCTACATAGCCAAAATGTTCGATCCCGTCGCCATTTTTATTCTTCATCGCCAATCCAGTTTCCACACCCAAAATTGTGACTGACTCTGGTTTAATTTTCAGAATATTACGTCTGGTTTTTCTGACTTGAGATTCATCCAATCCACCAATCAAAATCATCCCGTGGATTTCAGCTTGGAATCCTTCATCCCAAGCTTTTACCTTGGGGTCGTTTAAGAGATCCTGACGCTTCTTTAAGCCACTTCTAAAAGCCTCGTCGGCAGGAATTTGGTCATCGGGAATACCTAGTGCAGCATAGCCACTCGCCGATAGCATCAGACCAACAAATGCACCAGCATCTTGACGATAAAGTCGATATTTTTTAGCCTCATCAAGTTGACGGTAGCCCGACTTTACCCACCCAGATATAGAGCGGATAAAATTTCTACCTTCCGCTGATTCTTTAGCATCGATGTGAAAGAAAATATTTTGGGTATGCTCTCTACCGTGACCCTTCAAAATATTTCCTTGCAGATCTTCTAACATTCTTTTTTCATCTGCACTTGCCTTCTCCCAAGCTAACGCAGCACCAAGATCGATCGGCATGTCTATCTACTCCTTCGCGGCAGTTTATAACTTAAAGACTACTCTATTAGTTCAAATTCTGTAAATAAAAAAAGCCAGATGGTTAACATTATGTAACACCCTGACGCAAAGCATATCAACAATTATTGCAAAAATTACTACAGTCGGTAATTTTCTCCATCGAGTGATTAGAATGAAATCTTAAAAAGCAGGAAATATACTTATGTCTGAAAACGATGAAAGATATGGCCCTTTGCCCATGCGAATCCAGGTAATGCCGGGATCTGAAGCAGAGTATCTTCACTACCAATCTGCTGCCAGCTATAGCGATATTAATCTCAACCGAGCGGCGATCGCGCCCGGTGTCACTGCATCGCCGCAGGACGATCTCATCTTCCGTGGTGGTAAGGTCGTGCCACAAATGGGCTTTCAAAATGTGTATTTGG
>JBBRVB010000050.1:0-15675 GCA_038247275.1 Chroococcales cyanobacterium | reverse complement strand
GGGGACACCGCTCACCGTGCGCCTCATCAAAGGAGCCTACTGGGATCAAGAAACCATCACCGCCCGCCAAAATCATTGGCCGACTCCCGTCTACAACCACAAATCCTCAACGGATGCCAATTTCGAGCGGATGACCGCACTCCTGCTCGAACATCATGAATACCTCCATGCCGCCATCGGCAGCCATAATGTCCGCTCTCAGGCACACGCGATCGCGATCGCCCAACCCCTGAATATTCCCCCGCACCGGCTCGAATTTCAAGTCCTCTACGGGATGGCGGACAACCTGGCGACCGCCCTCGCCCAGCAGGGACACCGCGTCCGGGTCTATTGTCCCTCCGGCGACTTGATTCCGGGGATGTCTTACCTGATTCGGCGACTATTAGAAAATACCGCCAATAGTTCCTTTCTGCGTCAAAGTGTCTCCGAGCAGCCACTTGCAGGACTTTTGACCGCTCCAGTGTGGGGGGATGGCGATCGCGATGGCAGTAGCCTCAAACCATTACCCACACTTCCCTCTACCGCAACAGTGACCCGGATCGATCCCGCTCCAGATACCGACTACGCGATCGCGCAAAAGCGATCGGCAGCGCAGACCGCCCTCACCGTCGTCAGAGCGCAATTCGGACAAACCTACCTCCCCCTGATCGACGGCAACCGCGTCCCAGCAGCAACGACAATTGCCTCCGTCAATCCCTCAAATCCCACCGAAATCGTCGGATCGATCGGGCAAATCGATATCCCCCAAGCCGATCGAGCAATTGCTGCCGCTCAAACCGCCTTCAAAACCTGGCAGCATATCCCCGTTCCCGAACGTGCCGCTATCCTCCGCCGCGCGGCCGACTTGCTCGAAGCTCGTCGCCACGAACTCAACGCCTGGATGGTGTTTGAAGCTGGGAAACCCCTCCAACAAGCCGATGTCGAAGTCTCCGAAGCCGCCGACTTCTGTCGCTACTATGCAGCGGAAATGGAGCGACTTGCGACCGAAATCAGTTACGATGTCGCTGGCGAAACCGATCGCTACTTCTATCGTCCCAAAGGGATCGTCCTGGTCATTTCGCCGTGGAATTTCCCCCTCGCTATTCCCACCGGGATGACCGTTGCCGCTCTAGTTACCGGCAATTGCGTCCTCCTCAAACCCGCAGCAGTTACCTCTGTTATCGCCGCCAAGTTGAGCGAAATCTTCGTTGATGCGGGAGTGCCTGCTGGCGTATTTCAATACGTTCCCGGTAGCGGCTCCACCGTCGGTGCCCACCTCGTCAAACACCCCGCAGTTCACGCGATCGTCTTCACTGGATCTCAAGAAGTTGGCTGCCAAATCTATGCTAGTGCCGCCATCCTCCAACCAGGGCAAAAACACCTCAAACGCGTCATTGCCGAGATGGGCGGTAAAAATGCCATCATTGTCGATGAAAGTGCCGATCTCGATCGAGCAGTTGAAGGTGTCGTCGCCTCCGCCTTCGGCTATAGCGGTCAAAAGTGTTCCGCTTGTTCCCGCGTCATCGTATTAGCATCGATTTACGACGTATTTGTCGAGCGGCTAGTCGCCGCCACCAAATCGTTAAATATCGGGGCGGCTGTCGATCCGAGTACCAAGGTGGGGCCAGTCATCGACGCTGCTGCCCAACAGCGGATTCGCGAGACGATTACCACAGGCAAACTCACAGCTACACTCGCCCTAGAACTGCCGACCCCCGAATTAGGTTATTTCATCGGTCCAGTCATTTTCACCGATGTCGAGCCGCAATCTGCCCTCGCTCAGGAAGAAATCTTCGGTCCTGTATTATCAGTGATGAAAGCTGCTGACTTCGATCGAGCCTTAGACATCGCCAATAACACTAACTTCGCCCTCACCGGCGGCATCTATTCGCGGACACCCTCATATATAGAGCGTGCCAAAGCCGAATTTGAAGTCGGAAATCTCTATATCAATCGGACTATTACCGGCGCGATCGTAGCACGGCAACCATTTGGGGGCTACAAACTCTCAGGAGTCGGCTCCAAAGCTGGCGGCCCCGATTATCTGCTCCAATTCCTCGATCCCCGCACGGTGACTGAAAATATTCAACGCCAAGGCTTCGCCCCGATCGAAGGTGTAGACTGAGACACTCACCCAAAAATCCCCTTCCTGGCGTTGGGATTTAGGGCGCAGAGAGGGGTGTAGGGTGTAGATAGAGGTTAATTAGATGATTAACAGCATTGCCGAAGTATTAATTAATAATTATTAATTATTAATTATTTCCGCGATCCGGTGACGATAAAAGTTACTCGATAAGCGATGTTGGTGGCATGATCCGCCATGCGTTCGAGATGCCGGATCGTCAGTGCTAGTAAGATCGTCGGTTCGATCGAACCTTGCAGATTGGTTTGAGTTGCCAACGTCTGGTAAATCTCCTCATAGGCGCGATCGACAACATCGTCGAGCCGGTGAATAGTGGGGCCAGCCGTGCCATCTAAATTGGCTAGAGCGGCTAAACTGGATTCTAGCATCGCTCTGGCGTGGTGAGACATCTGCTCGATCGCCGGGATGCAGGGATGCGCCGGATAGGGAAACAACTTGAGCGAGATTTGAGCGAGATCTTGAGCATAATCGCCAATTCGCTCCAAATCGCGCACCATCTGCATAAAGGCACTCAACCGCCGCAAGTCTTGGGCGACGGGGGAGGCAATTGCCATTACTTCGGCACATTCAATCTCGATTTGATGATAAAAGCTGTCGATTTTGAGATCGATTGTGGGTATTTCTTCAGCACTGCCAATTTCTCGCTGAAATAACGATTTGTGCGCCAGTCTAAACGACTGCTCGACTAAGGCTCCCATCAGCAGCATATCCTGTTCTAAGCGGCGGCTACGATGTCTAAATTGTCTAGATTCATTCAATGCATAAGATCTAGTCACATTTACAATTAATTATAGGATCTGGTTGTGGATCGATCCTCTTTTACAACTGCCACCCGATCGGATCTAATATATTTAACAGTTTTTCTATTTTACCGACCTTCATGGATTAATTAATGTCTTAAATATCACTATATCTTAAAATTCTGGAATTGTCATTGTCGATCGGTTGGTTGTATTAACAGTTGACAGTTGACAGTTGACAGTTGACAGCGAAAAGTGCGTTCTTGGACTTTGTCCCGCTTGGGTTGGTTGCACTATCTAAGAGAGCGAAGTTTTTAGACAGTTGCTTAAGTCCCCTGCGCTTTGGTTAAATAGTTAATTCGGCTTTTTTGAGTTTGCAAATGGCCCGATTGACACACTTGCTTGAATAGATATTTACCCGAGATCGATCTCTTAATTTCTACTTAATCTACTCAATCAAATCCTAAAAATAATCAACTATTTGGTAAGGTAATTTGAAACCAAGCACCAGCTGTCGCTGGGTGATTGTTGGCGACGATCGTGCCGTGGTGGGCGAGGATGATTTGACGGACGATCGCCAGCCCTAAACCGCTGCCAGTAGTTAGTTGAGACTGCCCCATCCCAACGGTGGGTTGACGCTGACGCGAGAGATCGCCGCGATATAATCTGTCGAAAATATAGGGGAGATCGCTGGGCGTAAAACCAGATCCATCATCATAGAGATCGATCGAGACTGCATTTGACTCCGTACGATCGTCGCCAAGCCGAGCTGACGTTATTAACTTCAAATCGAGCCAAATATGTCCGCGATCGGGACAAAATTTTAGACTATTATCAAATAAATTGATTAATACTTGCGTAAATCGTCCTTTGTCGAGCTGCCAAATCAGTCGATCTGCGCCTGTGTAGACAAATTCGATGTGTCGCTGTTTGGCAATTGGTGCTAAAGTATGCCAAACATCATCAATGAGCTGTACCACATCTACTGCTACTAACTGCAAGGATTGAGCTGAAGAGTGTTCGAGTTGACTCAGCTCCAAAAAATGCTGCACCAGATCGATCGATCGATTAGTTTCATTTAAAATTTTAGTTGCCCAGCGAGTCAAATCGGGAGCCACTTTAGATTGTAATGTTTCCGCCAGCAGATGAATCACGGTTAGGGGCGTGCGGATTTCGTGAGCGAGATCTCCCAACCAGCGTTCCCGAGCGGTATCGGCATCGACTTGCTGCTGCTGGCTTTCGATAAATACACCGATGGCACCATCTTCCAGCAGCATTCCCGTTGCTTTGAGCCAAATTGATTGGGAATTTGCGGCTTCTTGATAACCAACATGAAACTGCCACACTAACTCCATCGCCTGATTCGCCCTCACTTTGGCAATGAATCGATCGAGTTCGTAAGACCGAACTAATTCTAACAATAATCTAGTTTGTCCGGGTTGCCACCGTTGAATTTGGAAGAGCTGTTGCGCCTGCTGATTGCACCACAATACCTGATTGTCGGCATCGATTTGTAAATAGCCAATCGGCGCGGCTTGGAGTAATGATTCCCAGGTAAATAATCGTTGTTGGAGCTGCTGATGTTGTTGTTGGCTGATGACAATCCGCCGCCGCAACTGCGATACCATCGGGAGCGAAATATCTTCATGGTAGTCTGCTGTTTCCATCACCGCCAGCACCTGTTGCAATTGGCGTTTGGCATGAGCTTCCCGCCAGACATAACAGCCGCCCGCACCAACAATTAGCCCAAAGATGGTAGACGCGATGAAAATGAACATGGCTGGATAGATGGGTAGACGATTGCACCGATCTTGTACCGACTCCACAGTCACTACCAAATCTTGCTTTGTGGATGTTCGGGTTAGCGGTTAGCTGCACCTCATGAGGCTCTGCGGTGCAGATGGAGTCTCCAAATTGTAGTTGATGTGAGCGCGATTCGATCGATCTAGGGGCCAGCCAGCACCGCATTTTCGATATCCTGACGACTGAGCGAATATTTGAAGGTGCGATAGATACTGGGATTTTCGGGTGTCAATGCGGTGGGATTAGCTGCGGAACTAGTACCTGCGGTAGCATGATAGCGGACGGTGAGTTCTTCGATATCCAGACAGATCTCGGCGCGCCAATCGGGGTTGGTAATGTGCCAGCAGTGCAACTCACTATCATCTTGTTCGCAACCCATCGAGATCAACCATTGCTCGATTTCAGGCAAGGGGTGATTGTATAACGGGGTATCATCAGTCGGTAGTAAGCTCATTGAGTGAATTGATAATTGATAATTGATAATTAATATCGATTTCTGGAGTGGGAGGTGAATATCTTTGCTTATCCCAATTTTTGGCGATCGATTACCATTTTAGATCGATATCCTGACTCTATGCTAGGCGATCGGGCGATCGACAGGTGAGCGCGGCTAACTCTTCGGGGGTATTACAGTTTGCCAGCCAGAGCGGATTGGCAACGATTAATTCGGTGACTACCTGCTGGTTGAGCCACCCTTGAAACGATCGCCCGCCACTATCGATATAATTCTGCACTGAGTGGTGGCAAATTTGACGATAACAGCCACATAACGGCTCCCAACCTTTGGTTGGATGTTTTGGAAGATAAGCAATGCTCTCAGGCTCGATCGAGGGCAATCCGTCGATCCAGGATTGGAGCACTGGCGTTGATAAATTGGGCAAATCACAGGCGAGTGTCAGTACCCAATTGGTAGAAATCACCCTGAGTGCTTGCGAAAGAGCCACCACTGGTCCACGATCTGGCGGTTGCTCGGGAATAAATTCACAATCGGGTAAAATCGACTGATATCTGTGCGCCCAGGGAGTCATCACGTAGACACGAGGCTGGATCGGTCGATCGAGATCGTCTAGATATCGACATCCAGCCACAGCATCATAAATCCGCCGAATCAGCGGCACCCCAGCGATCTCAATGGTCGCCTTGTCTCGACCCATCCGCGAACTCCGACCGCCAGCTAAAATCAGTACTGATAGAGATCGATCGTCCACAATAGTTCGGGATGAGTGCTTAGTAGCCTAGTGGCAGCTTGGATTTGGTGGAAACCGGGGGTGCGGGATTGGCGAGGACTTTATTCGGACGTGGTGGCGCGCTGGGGATAAATACCAGCCGATTGGGATTGGGATCGACCAAGCCACTGCTTTGATCCTCTGCTTGTTTAGCCAAATCTTGCTTGAGATTTTCGGACATCACCGCTTGATACTGTTCTTGGGATTGGAACCGTCTCAATTGCTTGTGCTGCGCTTTCCAGGTATCTTGGGTCTGGGCAGTATATCCATAGACAAGAACGCTCAACCCGAGGACACTACAAAAGGCGATCGCCGCACCTTGTTGAACGGCAAGCAGCGATTTGAGCCAAGCTGGAGCTGAATTTTGAGGTAATTGCCTGACTTGCTGCTGCACCCGATCGACTCCAACTACCGGCGATTTGGGAGCACCTGTAACTACTGATGCACGTTGAGGTAACTGCTCGGATCGAGCATCGCGATTCTCTTTCAGAGAGGCTACGCCAACGGGGGGGACATTTATTTGATACATGCGAAGGTCATCAAAATGGTAGTGACTGGATGCGATATATTTTGAGTTGGATAGCAACTATCGCAACACATACTAGCATTGTTCTGCTAGTCTGTGAGTAGGATAATCAATATTTGGACGATCGACTATTTCTTAACAAAGATCGTAGATTTAAGTTTTTGATGGATAGTAGAGATTGATAACTAATTAGCGAGACGTAATTAGTTATTCAGTACTATTTAGCTCAGAAAATGCTGCTGATTGAGTAGCTCGACCGTTTCACCAGCTATATTTGAGTCAATTTTTATACTAACAAACATTTATACTTAGCTACTTACATACCGATCGAATGTCTTCAAAAACTGCGACTAAATTAGCTCGGCTGGGAGTCTGGACACTAGTGAGCTGTCAGCTTGTTTTACCAGCTCAAGCAGGCAGTATGCCGATCGATCCAGATATCCCTGAAGAAGTGCTCAGAGCCGAAATTATCACCGAAGCGCGATCTCCCATTGATGGTAAAGCTCTATCAGCTAGCGAATTTGCCGAGCTAGTCGTCACTACCAGGCAACAAATCGAGCGGGAAAATGCTAGTGTCGCTGTCAATAATCCCAAACTCAAAGAAACCTTAATTTTACTCCGCTTGCGGAGCTTCTTGCGATCGGTAGGAGTGCCGATTAAGTAGGGGTAATGGGTAATGGGTAATGGGTAATGGGTAATGGGTAAATGGGTAATGTGAACTAGACAAGGACGCTTGCGTCCAAACCTCTACCCTCTACCCTCTACCCTCTAACCTCTACCCTCTACCCTCTATCTACTCGCTTACCAAAAATTCTAAATAACTAGCAGTAAGATCCTTGACGGCGAGATCGAAAAATTGTTTGCCGTGCTCCGGGGTGGCGAGACTGGGATCGGAACCCATTCTGCCATCGGGATAACGACGGCGAAAATCTGCTGCGCCGAGGATTTTTCGCTGCTGAGAATCGATCGGATCTAGTGGCGTAGACTTGATGGCATCGGGATAGAGATATTGAGTCAGAGCTACTTCCGAAGGGGTAGCATGAGAACCCTCGCGATCGCCATATAATTCTTTAGCTAGACGATAGACACCACCGCCCATAAACCAATTTGCCGTTTGACACTCGATTTGCTCGGCATTGGGGATATTTAGATCGGCTAAGTGAGCATAAGTTTCCGAATAAGCCGCCTTGAGCGTGGCAATATTACCACCGTGCCCATTAATAAAAAAGAACTTAGTAAAGCCCGATCGTACCAAACAGGTAAGATAGTCGCGGATGACCAAAATCATCGTACTCGGACGCAGACTCATCGTACCGGGAAAGCCCGTGTGGTGCAATGCCATCCCGACATTAATCGTCGGTGCAACTAGAGCCTGAGTCGCCATCCCGACAGCTTCGGCGATGGCTTCGGCACAGATCGCATCCGTACCGATTAATCCCGTTGGCCCATGTTGTTCGGTCGAACCGATCGGTATAATTATGCCAGTGGATTGGTGGAGATAAGCCTCAACTTCCGTCCAAGTACTCAAATGTAAACGCATGACAATTTTAAGAGGGTAGGGGGTAGATGGTAGGGGGTAGGGGGTAGATGGTAGGGGGTAGAGGCTAGGGGGTAGAGGCTAGGGAATTTAGACGCAAGCGTCGTTGTTTGGTTCACATTACCCATTACCCATTACCCATTACCCATTACCCATTACCCATTACCCATCTCATGACTGTAGTATTGCGAGAGAGACGATCGCCTGCTAATAATAATGTAGCTCCAAAAAACTTTCGCTTCCCCCGATTCTCCTACATTACAATTGGTAAAGCCTCTGAGGACAGAAAATCCGTTCCAATCTTTGTGATTATTTGTGATGATGCCTGTACTCAATATGTCAAATCAATCGGCGATCCAGCAACTAGGCACCGTCACCAATCGGATTTTAGTAGTAGAAGATGAAGAGTCAATTAGAGAATTGCTAGTATTAGGCTTAGAAGAGGAGGGTTATGAAGTAGTAGCAGTGGCGGATGGACATACCGCGCTGACTCAGTGTCAAACACCCGTTCCCCAAGCCCAAGATTTCCCCTTCGATCTGATTATTCTCGATCTGATGCTGCCCAAAGTCAGCGGCTTAGATTTGTGTAGATATTTACGCTACCAAGGCAATCACGTCCCCATCCTCATCGTCAGTGCCAAAATCACCGAAACAGATCGGGTGCTGGGCTTGGAAGTTGGTGCTGATGATTATATTAGTAAGCCGTTTAGTATGCGCGAGTTGGTTGCTAGGTGTCGCGCACTGCTCCGTCGCCATCGGCTCAATGTTGCCGCCGATCCGCCAACATTGCACTTTCAAGACATCACACTTTATCCTGAAGAGTACCGAGTATTGGTTCGGGGGATCGGTGTCAATCTCTCGCCCCGAGAATTTCGACTACTAGAACTATTTATGCAAAACCCTCGCCGAGTCTGGGATCGAGAGCAGTTACTCGATCGAGTCTGGGGGATTGACTTCATCGGCGATCGCAAAACAGTCGATGTCCACATTCGCTGGCTGCGTGAAAAACTCGAAATCGATCCCAGTCAACCACAGTACATCACGACTGTGCGTGGTTTTGGTTATCGGTTTGGGTAGGGGGTAGAGGGTAGAGAGTAGGTAGAGGGTAGAGAGTAGGAAGTTTGGACGCAAGCGTCCTTCATTACCCATTACCCATTACCCATTACCCATTAACCATTACCCATTACCATTACCCATTACCCATTACCCATTACCATTACCCATTACCCATTACCCATTACCCATTACCCATTACCCCTTACCCATTACCCCTTACCCCCTTACCCCCATTTCCCAAATTTTGGCTGTAGAATACGACTTGGTAATTATCGGAGCGACGGTTGCTGCTAGAGTAGCGGCGATCGAAGCTGTAAATTTACAGGCGCGGGTGGCGTTGGTATTGCCGCAGCTAGATGGCGAACAGATCCATCCTCAGAGCGATTTATACCCCCATGCGTTGGCGCAGATCGCCACAAGCAACCGCACCACTCGATCGCGCCTTCAGCAGCCGACTAGCTACCCCTGGAAGTACGCCGCAGCCGCGATCGACAGGATCGATCTGCAAACTAGTCCGGCGATGCTGGCGGCGATGGGTGTCGATACTATTTTGGGGATGGGTGAATTTTGCCGTCGCCCCCAGTTAGCGTTTAATGTCAACGATCGATCTCTGCGGGCGCGCAATTATTTGATAGCAACCGGCTCGATCTCACACTATCCATTAATTCCTGGTATCCAAACCGTAGGATATGTCGTACTCGATCGATTGCCAGATCTGGCGGAGCGAGATATTCCGTTGCGGTGGGCAATTATTGGTAGTGAAGCGATCGGGGTAGAATTGGCGCAAACCCTGGCAAAATTGGGCTGTCAAGTCACCCTGATTGTCGAAACCACCCAGATTTTACCCTACGAAAGCCGCGATACTGCCAATCTAATTCAGGCACAATTAGAAGCCGATGGGGTGCAAATTTATCTCAGAACTACCGTCACGAATACGAGTAAAGAAGGCCGCACGAAACTAGTCACAATCGGGATAGAAGCGATCGCTGTCGATGAGATTTTTATCGCCTTACCCGATCGACCATTACTCGAATCATTCAATCTCGTCGGTGTCGGTGTCGAATATACCGAAAAAGGGATCTCGATCGACAATAAACTTCAAACTTCTCATCCACATATTTATGCTTGTGGGAGTGTCTGTGGTAACGTTTTAGGCGGTTATTACGCTCAGAATTTAACTGAATATGAAGCAAAGATTGCCGTGCGAAATGCACTATCTCGATGCAAAACTAAAATTGATTATCGTAACTACAATCGCCTACCGTGGGCAGTATATACCGATCCACCATTAGCCCGAGTCGGGATGACGATCGATGCTGCTACACATAGTAAACGTCAGCACCCGATCGTTCTCACCAAGTATTTGAAAACCTGTAATCAGGCAATTTTACACGACATCAATAGTGGTATTTGTCAGATCGTCGTCACCCGCACTGGACGAGTTATAGGTGCAGAAATTGTCGGCGAACATGCCCCTGAATTGATTCAAATTTTGGCAATTGCTATTCAACAACAGCTCAAAATTACCGATCTCACAACCTTCCCCTGTCTATCACCGAGTTATACTCAATTCATCTACCAAACTGCCCAAGAGTGGCATACCTATCGCCGCAACCAACAGCATAAATCTAGCTGGCTCGATTGGCTGTTTTGGTGGAAGTAGGTAATGGGTAATGGGTGACACTTTTTATCCCGATGCCACACCCACCGATCCTCACTTTAACAGTTGACAGTTGACAGTTGACAGTTGACAGTTGACAGCGAAAAGTACCTAAGTAGGGTGGGCAGTGCCCACCAACTAGGTTTCAGGTGTAATCTATTTTATAAATAATTGCACCTACCTACTTATTTGAGGAGAGCCACTCTTCAATATTCAATCTGTAATTGTTAGGATAGAGATCGATCGCTTATGGATGACTTTTAATCATGGGTCGAATGCAATGGGCACAGCTTTTTTCTCGCAAAAGATCTGGAATAATTCAACCAGAGCAGCAGGAAGTCGGGCGCAGTCATTTTCAAAAAGACATCGATCGGATTATTTTTTCTAGTGCTTTTCGACGGCTCAACCACAAAACTCAAGTCCATCCGCTGCCAGAAAATGATAATATTCACACCCGCTTATCCCATAGTTTAGAAGTTTCATCAGTTGGCAGAAGTTTGGGTACCAAAGTCGGTCAAAGATTGGCACCAGAATTAAGATCGATCGGGATCGAGCCATCCGATGTCGGCGATATCGTCCAAGCCGCTTGTCTAGCGCATGACATCGGCAATCCACCGTTCGGACATTCTGGAGAGGCAGCAATTCGGCAGTGGTTTGGCAAAAATGCCGATCGAGATTTTCTCAAAGACTTAACACCAGTCGAACTAAATGAGTTTCAATATTTTGAAGGTAATGCTCAAGGTTTAAGGGTAATTACTAAACTTGAATATTATTTGTTTGAGGGCGGAATGCGCTTGACTTATGCTACTTTGGGCGCGTTTCTCAAGTATCCCTGGACTTCAGATTTTATGCTCAAAGGTGGGAAAAAGAAGTTTGGCTGCGATCTCACAGAGCAAGATCTACTCGCCGAAATTGCGTCCGAACTCGGCTTGATTCCCCGCTCGACAACTGCCTGGTGTCGCCATCCCCTCGCCTATTTAATGGAAGCTGCCGATGATATTTGTTATGCCTTAATCGATCTCGAAGATGGGATTGAGATGGGTTATATTACTTATGATGAAGCGATCGGTATTTTAGAAATCGTCTTTGATTTTGAGACGATTCCACCACTTCATTCTAGTTGTCAGGGTAGTGAATTACTCAGACGGACGATCGCGATCGCCCGTGGCAAAGCCATGAATATACTCATTGAGGGAGTTGTCGATACTTTCAGCCAACAACAAGAGCAGCTCTTGACTGATAACTTCCAGTATGAAGATCTGATTGGTGCCTGTGGGGGTCGGGTGAAAGCATGTATCGATCTGGCTAAAAATACCGCAAAATCCCAAATATTCGATCGTCCACGCAAAATTGCCATCGAAGTCGGTTCTCATGCCACGATCGATATTTTACTCGATGCGTTTATCGTCGCCTCACACAATTTGTATACCGCTGACGATCGCCATCCCATTTGTGCCAAATCACAGCAGATTTTAAATTTAATGGGCAGTCATCAACCAAAACCAGATTGGTCTTTACATCATATTTATATGCACGCGATCGATTTTATCTCGGGTATGACTGATAAGTATGCTGTAGCTACTACCAAACAGCTTGGTGAAATAACTGAGTAATTAGCTCGATCTGTCTAGTAGCAATCGACCGAGATCGGTTATAGTCTATTTTAGGGCTATTAAATTAATTAATAATTGATAATTATTAATTGGTTTGTGTGGGTGAGGTCTACTTGGTGCGTTTTCATGGACGGGAAAAAGTAACCGAAAATGCATCCGTTAAATCCCCCCTAGCAACAATCCTCCACTCAAAAGGTAGATTTAAACCCCTAATTTTTGTGAAAAATTAACTAGAAAGAGATAGGATCGGAGATTTAATGTTAGCAACTTTTAAGGTGCATTGGCGATCGCTAGTCGGGGCAACATTGCTGGCTGTTGGGGCAATCTCAATTCCGGCAATTGCCACAGCTCCGCTGCCACCCCAATTAGTATTATCAAAACTCAATGGTAAACCCGTAAATATTTTGTATGTGACCCAGAGTAGCGATCGAGTATTGGTCCGATGTTATCCAGGATTAAAACCGAGTATTGTCGTCAGAACCCAAAAGTCGGGTACAAAGGAAGGCGTGTTAACCTGTAGCGAATAAAATATTCTGAGGAATTAATTTAACCGATCGTGCTGTGTTGCTCTCATTCAATTTTTCAGATTTCAATAAGTTTTTAGTAATATTTAGAGAGTCTTGCATATTGCCAATAAGATGCTATTGTTAAACACAGCATTTTTCATCGGGCATCTTCACCACCATCATGAAACACCTGACCCCTGCTTTATTTGGCATCATCCTATCTGGAGGACTAATCGCGTCATCTGCTCTAGCTGCGCCCACAGTACAGCTCCAAACCCAACATTCGATCGCGACTCAGACTGACAGCTTGGCTCCAGTATCGATCGCGACCGAGCAATTAGCTGATGTCTTAATTGGGATGATGTATTTTGGATTGCCTTGCGCGGCTCTGTTAGCCGTCTTACTCCATCACCACCGCGCAGCACAACATGCTCGGCTAGCCGCACGGTTGGTACCGATTCGGATTAAATCCCGGTCTTAACGTCTAGTCCCGATCTACAGTCCCAATACCTGGACTGTAGATCCAGCCACAATCGTCGTCGTGTCGATCGGGACCATTGCCAGCGCATTGGTACCAGCGAGATTAATCATATTTGCGGAGCTTTGAGTGCCGCCAGCCAGACTAAATTGAGATCGTCCATCGATTAACTCCAACTTACCCCAGAGGTAAGTTTCGCGCTGGCCATCGGCAGTTAAATCTTGAGTAGTTGTGACCTCCATCCAATTTGGGTGCCAGCTAGACTCCGGCAATCCAGCAGATTTGGCGATCGCCAGTTTCACAAATCGCCAGCAACTCACTAGAGCCGAAACGGGATTACCTGGTAGTCCGAAATAGACAATAGCGCGATCTTCCCGAGCGAATTTAGCCACCGTCAGCGGTTTACCTGGTTTGATTGCGACCGAGCGGATCTGAATATCCCCGCCTAATTCCGCCAGGATCGCCTCTACATAGTCATAATCGCCCACAGAGACACCACCAGTCGAAAGCACGAGATCCGCTGAATCAATCGCTTCAGACATGGCAGCGGTCAATTTTGCCCGGTCGTCGGGGACAATTCCCATGCAGATCGGGATGCCGCCAGCTTGAGTGACAAAGGCCGCCAGCGCGTACTGATTGGAATCGACAATTTGCCCTGGTTTTAGGGTTTGGCTGGGTGTTACCAACTCATCCCCAGTAGACAGGATCGCCACGCGCGGACGACGGTAAACCTCAACTTGGCTGTATCCCGTCGCCGCCAAAATAGCGATTTCGGGTGGGTTTAAAATCGTACCCGCAGCCAGCAGCGAATCGCCAATCCGGGCGTATGTTCCCCGGTGGCGAATGAACGACTTTGCCGTCGGTGTTATCTGAATTTTGACAAAATTTTTCTGAACCCGCTGGGTATGCTCTTGCATCACGATCGTATCAGCACCAGCCGGGACGATCGCACCGGTAAAGATTCTCGCGGCTTCTCCTGGTTGAATCTCCCGTTTGGGCTGATATCCCGCCGGAATTTCTTCGACGACTTCCAGGGTAATCGGATGCTTGGGCGTACTCGATCGCACATCCGCAAATTTGACGGCATAACCATCCATCGCCGAGTTATCCCAATGGGGAAAATCTAACTTACTCTCGATCGAATTTGCCAAAATTCGCCCCGTCGCAAGTGTGAGATCGATCGATTCTGTTGCTCTGACTGGGCGGACTAAATCGAGAATCATCTGTTCGGCTTGGGAGACAGGCAGCATATTTTTAGAAAAATGTTAGTGCTGAAATTTTAGGACAATCTAATGTAACGGTAAGTTTGATATTAACGTCCAATAGCTATCGTTTAGATAGAATAAGTGAGATGAAGTCATTCTAGAAATAATTGAGGTCAGTTCATTAACAATGATATTTAGATAAAATATCATTGTTAATGAATGAGATGATTTCAATCGTGTATTTAGTGATTTTTCCGACAAAATACTTAAATAGGTACAATTATTTACAAGATAGGCAATGCCTGAAACCTAGCCACGGGTTGTCAGCTACTATCCAACGTCGATGATTAGATTGTTTCAAGTAAACAAACCTGGAGAAACTTTAAAAAACTCACCTAGTACCTTAGCTTGCGCTCTAGTAATTACGCTCTGACCATTAATCAATTCTGACACAATCTCCTGCGAACCAACTAGAGCGACTAGATCTGCTGTTTGAGTATGGTTAGATAACATCAAATCTTGTAAAAGCTCATGAGGAGCTACATCATCCATTGGATAATGTAGCTCCTCATAGTCTTCAATTAAAGCAACTATCAGTTTTAAAATTTTTAGTTCTGCCGCTGTGCGCTCTACTTTAAATGTTAATCTTTCGGCTATTTCTAGAACGCGATCGTATTCTGCCTCAGAATCGATGACTTGAGGTGCAAATTCAGTTAGCAATTCTAGATAGTTATCTCGACCTAATGTAATAGTCATCCACTTTTAAAAATAAGGATTGTTTTTCCAATCGTCTTTATCATATTCAGCGTGGGTCAGGAAATATTTATAATAAACAGTTTGAGTTTGGTAATCCATCCCCACAATTAATCAATAGGTATTACCTTTAATATTAAAGACAGTGAAGTTGCCGACTGCTTCTGCCTCTGGGTAATCTTGGCGAACTTCCTCTAAATTTTGCCACGATGCCTTTGCGACTGTGGCATACCAGCGATCGACAATTTTAGAGACGTTAGCATATTTAGATACATCTGCACGAAGATTGCGAATCGAGATTAAGTGCATAGTCTGAATACTCACATCTTGCACCAGTACTTATTAACTAACAAGCAGTACTGATTAAACGATCGATTGATGGCTGAAACTAAAGGTTAGTAAGGGTAACTATCCCCTATCCCCTAAAATACTAGTAACTTTGTTTTGATG
>JBBRVB010000049.1:0-15906 GCA_038247275.1 Chroococcales cyanobacterium | reverse complement strand
GCCTGACAAATAAAAAAGTTGTACAATTACTTCAAATGCTCTCTAAGTGAGGATTTTAGCCCAGTTTGCAAATATTTAATCCACTTTGGAAGTAGGACACTCACGTCATTGGAAGCAAGATCGAGAACAATCAAGTTGCGTAATTTCCACAAATGTGGAGGGACAATAAAGTCGCGTAATTAGCTCAAAGACCCTCCAGTCTTGCGATCTAGCCGCTAAACAATGCTGAATCGACACAAAACATGTCAGCCAATCGATCGGCAGTAGCTCGATCGATACTAGCTTTCCCTCTCATCACGCGTTCTACCGCACCTTCAGCACCGAATATCTCGACTAAATCGATCGTATTTAAATCTCACCAATCTGGATAATTTCGATCGAGCATCAATCCGATCCGTGTTGATGTACCTAGCTGCTAGATCGAAATTATCTTTCTTGAGCAGGTCGAATAACGATCTCATTGGCATAGATTTATCTGCCAGTCAAGCTTATCCCTTGAGATAACTTTTAAAATAAAGAGTGTATAATCTTTGGATGGAGTTTGGTCAGTTGAAGATTGCCGATATTATCCGAAAGCAGTCTTTTAAGGCAAACGACTTGTCATCGCGAAAGCTTCGATACAGCACTTTCCTCATTCATGCAGTACACTGAACCTTTACCAAGTCAGTCTTTCAATAACGTTTGTGTACTCCATATAGCTGGAAAGTGCTGTAATTTCTATCAGTTCGCTTATAATGGCTCTACGATAACAACGACAATCTCGGAATTTCTGACACTCGGAGCTTGCGCGTCGTCTCACGACGATCGATATGCTGCGATTAAGAGTTGGGTGGACATGGCGCGGAAGCTGGGTAAAACTACTGTCGATCTGGGCGATATCGAGAGCATCAAGAGTGAAAGCTATCGCGATACTAGGGGGATCTCAGTCGAACAGTTTAAATCGATGTTGGAAGTAATCGATCCGAGTACGCCCATCGGGGTGAGGGATTATGCGATCATCCTGCTGTTTTGGGGCAATGCGCTGCGGCGTGGGGAAATTGCCAGTGCGAATATCGAGGATTTTTTACCCCAGCAGCAGAAGTTGATGATTTTGGGGAAGGGGAAACGAGCGAAGGTAGCGATCGATCTGACCGATAGCGTGAGTTATGCGCTGGAAGAGTGGGTGAATTTTCATCCCTGTAATGCGCTAGGACAGCCGCTGTCTTGTCTTGACGCATCGACCTGGAGGTTCCCTCCAGGTCGATGCGTCGCTGTCGCAAACAACCTGGAGCGGCGAACTGTGGCGAGGTTTCCTCGCCATACAAGTTCGACAAGACAGGAAACCTCCAGGTCGATGCGCCGCTGATTACTTCTTTGAGCCATAATTGTTATGGGGCAAGGATTGCTGGGGATAGTATCTATCGGATCGTTCAGGGGTATGCTGAGGCTGCGGGGATCGAGCGGCGGGTGTCGCCTCATCGTTTGCGGCATAGTTCGATTACGGCGTTTTTGGATGCCTCTGACGGGAATATCAGGGCGGCACAGGCTTTGAGTCGGCATAGTCAGATGAATACTTTGACTCTGTATGACGATCATCGGAAACAGCAGCAGAAGGGGGCTTCTGGGGTGCTGGAGGGCTTATTGGAGAGGCGATAAATTCCTCAATAAAGCCGCTTAATTCAACAAACCCCAATTCAGGTTAAGTCTAAATAACTTTGGTTAATTTTGACATTGTGGGGAGATTACCTCTGCTATTCGGCTAAGATAGCCTTCTCGGAAAATTAGACCGCAATGAGTACATTTACCCTTTTGTTGTTTAAGCAACAATGCCTCACGATTAGGCATTTCAGGGTGATGTCCCATTCTTGTACTCCAATAAACTAGGTCGCCATCGTATGGGCTTTTATCTCCTTTAACTTTTACACAACTAGTAGGGGTAAGGACAAGATACGCGCAAAAGTTATCACCAACGCAATTTGTAGAATAAACCTGGCACTGGTCGTTTAAAGGGTGAGTGATAGAATGGGGGAAAATTAAACATCAAGCGAGGATCGACGTGCTACTAGCAAAGAATGGCTCGATCGGCTGTTGTCACTCAGCCGATCGATTACTCGCGGTGGATGCTGTCGCGGATCGACACATCAAAAAAACTTGAGATAACGCTGAATTTCCCAATCTGAGACATGACTGTGATATTCCTGCCACTCCTGAGTTTTAAAATCGATGTAGCTTTTGTACATCAACGATCCCATCACTTTCTCACTGAGTGGATCGGCCGCAAAAGCGGCGATCGCTTCACCCAAGGTTCGGGGCAAAAACGAGATTTTCATCTTCGCCAACTCTGCCATCGAATAGTTGTACATATTTTCAGTATGTGGCTCGCCCGGATCTAAACCTTCCCGAATCCCTTCCAGTCCCGCCGCCAAAATCATCGCCGCCCCCAGATAAGGATTACAAGAAATGTCTGCGGCTCGACACTCAACCCGTCCCCCTGCCTTCGGAATCCGCAACATGTTGGTGCGGTTATTGTTACCGTAGCACACATAGACAGGTGCCCAGGTAAATCCCGACATACTGCCCCTAGCGATCAACCGCTTATAACTATTCACCGTCGGCGCGATCGTCGCACAGATCGCTGGTGCGTGTTTTAACACCCCCGCAATAAACTGGTAGCCCAGGCTGGAGAGCTTACACCCCCTGATATCGCTAGGATCGTAAAACAGATTTTCTCCGGTCTGGATATCTGCTAAAGACATATTGAAATGGGCACCACTACCCGTCATGTTGGCAAACGGCTTAGGCATAAACGTTGCGAAGAAACCATGCTTACGGGCAATTTCCTTGGCCATTAACCGAAAAAACACCAATCGATCGGCCATTTTTAAAGCATCACAATAACCAAAGTCTGTCTCAAACTGGCCATTGCCATCTTCATGGTCAAAGGAATACACATCCCAGCCCAGTTGGTTCATGGCTTCCACAATTTCTGTAACCCACTCGTAGTTATCTAGTAATGTCTGGACATCATAGGCAGGTTTGGCCAGGATATCGCGATCGCTTGCAGCCGTTACTTTGCCATCTGCCGCTTCTTTTAAGATAAAGAATTCTGTTTCAATCCCTAGGTTTAATGTAAAGCCCATGGCCGCTGCTTCAGCTAAAACCTGCTTCAGAATGCCCCGACTGCAAGCTGCAAAAGGCTTATCCCTCAGATATAAATCACTGGCAAACCAAGCTACTGTCGGATTCCAGGGCAAAATTGTTGCAGAATCTGGATCGGGGTGGGCGGCGACTTCATCATCGCTCACATCCTGCGGCACTCCATCCAAAGCCGCACCGGTAAATAGTTCAGATCCGGCCATCATCTGGCCCAAATGAGCCAGCGGGACGGATTTAGCCTTACACATCCCATGAATATCCGAAAAGCTCGCCAAGGCATACTTAACGCCTTGGGATGCTAAGGATGTTTGCAAAGCTTGAATTTCTGGCGGCAAGGTTTCAGACATCGATCTTCACTGGTTAAGGTTGTTGGTTAATAAAAATAATGGTAGTGGCAAATAGTCCACCCCTGCCATTCTCAATTCAAATAAATCGTTTAGATCGTTGAATTCTGAACTAGATCGATTTGACGATCGAATCGTCGTACAACGATTCGACTTTGATTGGTTGAGTTACAATCTTAAACTCTTCAGCAGCCTTGACTGTTAGTTCTAGATTCCCAATCAAACTCTTGGGATCGGCTTTGTTGAAAGCAATCGCTTTGTTGGAAGCTACATCAAATAACTTAACCCCAGACAACTGTTCTTTGACTTCTGCCGCAGTTACGCCCATTTGATCCCCGGCAATTTTCAGAGCCTCTGGATCTTCAGCCATCACTAATTTTACTGATTTATCCACCGCGCGGAAATAAGCCTGGAGATCTTTCGATCGCGTTTTGATGAGCTTGTCTCGTACCACCACCACATCTGCAATTAGGTTGGTATCTTTACTGGAAAAGATGATTTCACCCCCACCTAATTTGGCATTTTTAGTCAAAAAAGGTTCGTAGGTAACTGCTAGATCTACTTGCTTGGTCGCAAATGCTGTTGCTGACTCTGCTGCTGACATGTCTTTAATCTTCAGGTCAGCTTCCGTTAGCCCAGCCTGTTTTAAGTAAGCTTGGAGGAGCACTTTCACAAATAGTAAGTTTTCTCTAGCCAGACTTTTACCTTTAGCATCTTTGGGTGTAGCAATACCCCGACCGATAATGCCATCAGCACCATTAGAATAATCGACCAAATAGACGATCTTGAGAGATGGATCTTTAGCCGCTGTCTGAATGGCATCACCCGAGGTCAACCAAGCGATATCGGCTTTACCTGCCAGTACCGCCGTGATTTCTTCACTAGCACTCTGAAAAAATAAGTCTTGAACATTCAAGCCTTCCTTGGCAAATAACTCCTTTTTTACAGCTACATAATGACTGGAATAACCGACCCAATTGTACGCTGCGGAGACTAGGGGCTGGGATGGATCTGTTGGTGTCGGACTCGTTCCAGGCGCAGTAGTATTTGGTTTCTGGGTACAAGCAATAGTCAATGTGAAAGCAATCAAAACTAATAAAACAGACCGAAACCAAGCCGATAATTTGAACATGAAAACCTAGAAGTAATAGATCTATTAAATAAATGAGCTTTAATTAAAATTTGGTAGTATTCAATGGCGCACCTGATCTGCCCAAGGGGTGAGACTGCGGGACAGTTTTTTTAATCCGTAGTCAATTACCAAGCCGATCGATCCAATCAGCACAATACAAAACAATACTTTGTCCGTTTGCAAAAATCTTTGGGCTTGAAGGATCTTAAAACCCAGACCGCTTTGGGCTGCCAATAATTCGGCAATTACTACAAAGTTCCAAGCACCGGAGATATTTACCCGCAATGTATCCAGCACACTAGGAAACGTTGCGGGGACAATCACCTTCCACAGGATATCCCAGCGATTGGCACCCATCGTATAAGCAACATTAATCATCTCACTAGGAATGAACTTAACTGCATCGGCCACCATGATGATGTTATATAAAACTACACCTAGAGTAATGATTAGGACTTTTGATGGTTCCCCCAGCCCTACCCAGATAATAATCAGTGGGACAAATCCCGTAATCGGCATGTATCGGACAGTGCCAACGATCGGCGAAAATAAGCTATCCATACTGTAAAAGGTGCCAATAGCCAATCCGACTGGCACGCCAATGATTGCTGCCAATAAGAATCCAGCTAGCACTCGACCACAACTGGCAAGGACATCTTCGATGAGGTTATTTTCGGCAAAAAGTGTGAACCCGGCTGCTAACACGGCCATCGGGGTCGGTAAAAAAGTTGGCGGCACAATTTGGAGCGAACTCACGATCGTCCACAAAGTCAGCGGCACTAGCAGAGACGATGCGGCTAATAACCAGGATAAGCCGTTCGGGAATCCCTGCCGAATACTCCAAAATACTGAAGGGGACAAGTGGCGATGTTTACGAGTTTCCGGTTCTGGCAGAGGGATAGAAATAGATTCAATCACCGCAATTAACTCCGCTAGGATGAATGGTGGGTGTGGGGGATCTGAGTATTCTCAACTATTGCTGGGAATACTCCAACCATTGAACTCGATATCGAGCTAAGAGTTATGTTCGCTATAAACTTTCCTGGGACAGCCTGGCTGCCGTCGTCGATCGAGATACTCACCTAATATCTGCTGGTACTTTTCTTTGCCAAACTGTTGATAGTGTCCGGGATAGACCATCTCTACTGGCAACTTTTGCAGTCGTTCGTAGGTATGACAATAGGCGGGAATATCACTGCAATGGAGTTCGTCCAATAATTCACCGTCGTAAATCACATCTCCTGAAAATAACGATTGGGATCGATGGTCGTATAGAGCAATACAACCGGCTGAATGTCCGGGGAGATGGAGCACTTCCAATGCTCGATCTCCTAGATCGAGCACATCACCTTCTTGTAAAATCTGGGTGGGTTCGGCGGCATGAAACTTGTACCGATCGACCGTAAAGCCACTATGGGGTAACAACTCAAAATGATCGATGTCGATCCAGCCCGGTTGAGAACACAATGCTTCATGGGCATCCCCATCTCGCAGGGCTTGTGCTTCTGCGGCATGAATTGCCCGCTCCTCGAATTCATGAATCCCCCCCGCATGGTCGAAATGGATGTGGGAGGCGATCGCCAGCAACGGTTTATCAATTAATTCGGCAATATGTTGGCGGAGGCTAGCCACGCCCAACCCCGTGTCAATCAGCAAGTCTTGCTGCTGACCTTTGATCAACCATAAATTAGCGCGGTTGTACCAGTAATAATGGGGTTCTGTAATCAGATATAGCCCATCCTCAACCCGTTGAGTTGTAAACCAGCGATCGCAGATCTGTTTATTTTTCATGATGGAGATCGATCCAATTAGGGATCGTGACGGATCGTCTGGAGTACCTGTCGCTTAATTTCGACAAATTCAGGGGTTAGTTTGATATCTAGTGTCCGATGTTCTGGGAGGCAAATCGGAATCTCTCTCTTGATACAACCTGGATGGGAACTCAACACATAAATCCGTTGCGACAGATAGATCGCTTCCTCCACATCATGGGTAATCATCAGCACCGTTACATGGGTTTTCCCCCACAGTTCCAATAAAAATTCTTGCATCTGTTCTTTGGTTTGGGCATCAAGAGCACCAAATGGTTCATCCATTAATAGGACAGTAGGCTCATTTGCCAAGGCTCTGGCGATCGCTACCCGTTGTTTCATCCCGCCTGACAACTGTTTGGGGTAGCTATTGGCAAATTTTTCTAGCCCTACTACGTTCAGAAAATAGCGCACTTGCTCTCGCTGTTCAATCTTGGTCATTTGCTGGAATTGCAACCCAAATGCCACATTTTGAGCCACTGTTAACCAGGGATATAGAGTATAGCCTTGGAAGACTACACCTCGGTCGGAGCCAGGGCGACCTGTAACTGATTTCCCATCTACCAAAACTTCACCAGTAGAAGGTGGCAAGAGTCCTGCGATAATATTAAGTAGAGTGGATTTACCACAACCAGATGCCCCGACTAGACAAATAAATTCTCTCGGAAAGATTTTAAGATTGATATCTTCGACCGCAGTTAGCTGTTGACCACTACGGACAGGATAAAACTTAGAAACGTTTTTAACCTCTAGTTTTGGTAGGTGGTGAGGGGAGGGTCGATCGGCGTAAATTCTTTGGCTCAGAGGCTCTGCTGATACGGCCGATTCATCGTAGGAAATAGAATCGAGAGTATGGTCGTTCATATATTTTTTGAGATTTACAACCAACTAGCAAACATAAAAAAATAACTATAAATCACTACGATTTACGAAGAAATATCAATTCTAAACTCGTAAAACTAGCTAGGGATTCTCCCAATCACTTACAATTCCATTAAATAGCCAGATCGGGATCGTGAAATGTTCAAATAGAACATTATCGAGCGAAGTTCCCGTGTAATTTACCAGTATGCCCTTGCCGCCTTCGATTCATGACCCAAACCAGCTTCAAAAATGCCACGGCGATCGGGTATGTTTTTATGTCATATGTTCTAGGGATAGCACTGATTCTCTCACCATCTTGGCAACTAAACACTCTAGGCGTGGCGGCGATCGTCCATAGCCTCGCAATTTCCACTGGATTGACCCATGAGTTTATTCACGGTAATATCTTCAAATCTCGCGCTCTAAATGCTTGGTGGGGACAAGTGATGACCCATTTTAATGGAGCTTGTTACGCTCCCTGGGAAAACTTAGTCGAGCATCACTTCAACCATCATTTGCATCATGTGGATATTGTCAGGTTTGATGTGATTAAGTATTTGAATCAGGATCTTCATCCGTGGTTGCGGTCGATTTATGTGGGACTGGAGTGGCTGTATTTTCCACTACTAGAGTTTGAAATCCGCTGGCGAATTATTTTCGATCCATTGCTAGATGTACGGAAGCAATCTTTATTAGGTCGTACTATTGGCTTGATGGTGTTGCGTACCGCTGTGTTTGGTCTTTTGGCTTGGGTTTCCTGGAAAGCTCTACTACTCTATTTTCTGGCCTATATTTCCTTTGTGAACTTGATGCGGTTTATAGATGCGTTCCATCATACTTATACATATACAGTTTCAGGCGAAAACTTTCCCAAACTCGATCGACTCTACGAGCAAACCAATACTTTCTCTAATTTAGTTTCTGTCAAATATCATTGGCTTAATCTCCTCTTTCTCAATTTTGGTTATCACAATGCCCATCACCACAACATGAGTTGTCCCTGGCATGAGTTACCAGCATTACATGCCAAGCTCTACGGCGATACAGATCGGGGATTATTACCCTTGTCTCAACTAATTGGTAATTACCATCGGTTTCGGATTCAGCGGTTGTGTTCTGGTCAAGGTGAGCTAAATGCTATCGGAAAAATAGATTTGGATACTTTTGTGGGTGGTGTCGCAGTTTCATTGTTAACTCCGCCATAGTGCTCGAATGATATTGGCGATTTACCCTGAGCTTATGACTAAGGTTCAATTTGAACTCTCAGCCAAGCCATCAAAACGCGAACCATCTTCAGTAGAGGCTTTCGAGTAATTCAGAATCCTTAACCCGGTTTTTGGTTCCAATGCTACTCAAGTCCCTAGATCTATTGCGATCGATCGATACCGAATAACAAAACCGATCGCCCCGCGAAATCGACTCACCATGGACGATCGCACCTCGATCGTCCGTATAAGCCGTGTGTCGATACACAATCAACGGATGACCCAGGGTTACTTCCAACTGCTCGCTAGTTTCATAATCTGCCTGTGTACACTCGATCGTTGCATCGAGCTTGTCGATGGTCATACCATGACGCTCTAAGGTGGTAAACGTCATCTGCTCCCGTAATTCTGCCTCATAAGCCTTGCCCAACTCCGGCAGAATATAAGTCACATCCACACAACCAGGAATCCCATTAAATAGCAGCACCTTTTTCTGGAGGTAGGCGATCGAACATTTCAAGATTGCCGCAACCTCGATCGGTACCGTCACCGACTCAAATACCAATGTCTGCACCGTAACCGTCACACCTTGCAGAGCAATATCCGCCTCCAAAAACGTCAAGGGACTAGAGATCGAATACGTCACCTTCTGCTGCGTCGCGACAAATACCCCCTTGCCCTTTTGCACCGTCACCAAACCCTGCTGAGTCAGATTAGAGATCGCCCGTCTCGCGGTAATCCGACTGACGGCAAACTCTGCCATGATTTGATGTTCGCTGGGCAATCGATCGCCCGATCGATAACTACCATCCAAAATTCGATCGCGTAATTGCTCAGAGATGGCTAAATGCAGCGGAAAAGTCATGGTACGTTTGGTAGCCTTGCATACACATTTACTCTAGCAGTAAAATTAGACTTGTTATAACAAGTTAGCAAAATAACTGCCGTGAATCATCTTGCCTCTGAGTCTACCACGATCGACTCACCCGATCGTCACACCATCTTTCCGATCGATACCCTCAAACAATTGAATACTCGATCGACCGTCAAAGGATCGATCCACTTTGCCGCGCATCTGCTGATTCTCGCCGTCAGTGGCTATTTCTGGGGCACGAATATCGGTCAAAATTGGTCGATCGCTTTACCTGCACTTGCAATCTATGGCTTCGGCTTGGCGGCGATGTTTGCACCAATGCACGAATGCTCCCACCGGACAGCATTTGCTGATAACGCCCTCAATGATGCCGTGGGTTGGGTGGCTGGATTGCTGTCACTATATAACGTCACCTTCTTTCGCCGCTACCACAAATGGCACCACCGCTTCGCTCAAGATCCCACCAAAGATCCCGAACTGGGCGATCCACTCCCACAGTCGATCGGTGAATATCTCCTGGCGATTAGCGGTTTAACTTGGTGGTGGGGCAAGCTGACAACCCATACTCGCGTTGCTCTGGGACAGTTGGAAGGCTATCCATTTATCCCCGAAACTGCGAGAGCGGAAGTGATTCGATCGACCAGATTACAGCTTGCTGTCTATGCGATCGCGATTGCCATGTCGATCTACACCCGTCAGCCTTGGTTCGTCACCTACTGGTTGTTTCCCCTCTTCATCGGTCAACCGCTGTTGCGATTCCTCTTACTGGCAGAACATACCGGATGCAGCACCGACAGCAATCCCTTGACCAACACTCGATCGACCCTGACACTATTCCCGCTCCAATTTTTGATGTGGAATATGCCTTTCCACGCCGAGCATCATCTCTATCCATCGATGCCGTTTCATCAACTCCCGATCGCGCATCAGCAGTTACAAGAACATCTTGCCCATGTTGGATTGGGTTATGTCAATGTGAATCGCTCGATCGTCGATGGTTTTAATTCTACGGTTGGTGTCAGCAGTAATGTAATCGATCGCAATTAAAAAAATGTTGGTAATTTACAATTCAATCTTGTTTACTCGAATCGATCGTTTGTGTAGCGTAATGGGATCTCTATGTTGGCGATCGACAGATATTGAAAATAGTTGAAATTCTGTTAATTAGTTCCGTGGTTGATGCTGTGGGTATTGCCCCCTACATTACTAAGTATCATCAATGTCAATATCTGTATCGGACAGAAAAGTGTTATTGAAGATACAACCAACAAAATAGGAGCTATCACCTATTTCAAAACTATCATCGATCGCGATATTCCCATCAGGCATAATAGTGTCGCTGAATATGCAATTACTAAAACAGGGTTCATTACCGATTTCAGCATCAGTCAGATCGGTTCTAGTAAAAATAACTCCAATCATATCAATGTCGATATAGGCTCCGATCGAATGAGCATCAGTCAGATTGGCACCATCCAAGGTAGCATGTCCAAGATTAACACCACTCAAGTCTGCTCTTTGGAGATTAGCACTCCTCAGATCGGTTTGCCCGAAATTAGTATTTCTCAAATTGGCATCACTAAAATCGACTCGCTCCAAAATCATTTCAGCCAATATCGATCTACTCAAATTAATACCAGTCAAATTGGCACCTATCAGCTCGTCGGAAGCTATAATCTCGATTCCACTAAAATCTCTTTCCCCAGCAGCATAACGTTCCAACAACTCCTCAGCTCTCATAACCCCAACCTCCAAAATACAACAGTAGCTACATGGATATCATTCCCCAAACCCCACCACCATTTAACCTCAAATTAGAAGGATTGGATCTTCCCAAGACAATCCTTCCCGATGAATCATACCCTGCGACATTTTATATTTAATGGTGGTTATGACAGAAATTTTCACATTAAAGAACTTTGAATTTCAATGTGGCAAAAGCTTGCCATCAGCGCAGATCGTCTATCAAACCTATGGCAACTTGAATGCCGATCGATCTAATGCCATCCTCTACCCAACTTCTTATGGTGCCCAACATTCAGACATCGACTGGTTAATTAGCCCAGACGGAATCTTAGATCCGACCCGCTGGTTTATCATCATTCCGAATATGTTTGGGAATGGGCTATCAACTTCACCCAGTAATAGCGACTGTGGACTGGCAGAAAGCGGATTCTGGTTCAGTCATGTCGATAACGTCCGCGCCCAAGAACGGTTATTAAGCGAAGTCTTTAGGATCGATCGATTGGCACTAATCTATGGCTGGTCGATGGGCGCACAGCAAGCCTACCACTGGGGCGCATTGTATCCCGATCGAGTCGCCCGAATTGCCGCCCTCTGTGGTACCGCCCGCACCACCGATCACAATCGCATCTTCCTCCACAGCCTCCGTAGTGCCCTCACCGCCGACCCCGCCTGGAATGGCACCGAATTCGATCGCACACCCGATCGGGGCTACCACACCTTCGCCCGTATCTATGCAAGCTGGGCAGCATCCCCAGCCTTTTACCGCGAAGGACTCTACCTCAAACTCGGCTACCCATCCCTCGAAGACTACCTCACCACCGCCTGGGAAGCCAGCTATCGCAAACGCGACCCACACAATCTTTTGGCAATGCTCGATACATGGCTGCATTGCGACATCAGCGATAATCTTCGCTATCAAGGCAAATATCGCGCCGCCTTGACTGCAATTCAAGCCAAAACCTACGTCATGCCCTCCACCACCGACCTCTACTTCACCCCCGAAGACTGCGCCGCCGAAGCCGCCATCATCCCCCACGCCGAATATCATCCCATCCCCTCGATCTGGGGACATCGTGCGGGTAATCCTTACCAAAATCCCGTTGATGCTGAGTGGATTCGATCGAAAGTTCATCAGCTACTCGATCGATCGGATTGAGATTAAAGTAATTAGCCTAAACCCGACTCACCCTACCACTAATCTAAAAAAGTACTAGTCCAAATAAACATGACCCCACTCTCCCAAATCGCCCAAGAAAAAAACATCAAATACTTCCTGATCTCCTTCACCGACCTCTTCGGCACCCAAAGATCTAAACTCGTCCCCGCCGCCAGCATCGACCAAATGACCACCAACGGTGCAGGCTTCGCCGGATTCGCCGCATGGCTCGACCTCACCCCCGCCGACCCCGACATCTTCGCCATCCCCGACCCCGATAGCCTGATTCAACTCCCCTGGCAACCCGAAGTTGCATGGCTCGCCGCCGATCTCCACGATATTACAGGAATACTCCTCGCTCAAGCCCCCAGAGTAGTCCTCAAACACACGATCCAACAAGCCGCAGACCTTGGCTACCGGATCAAAACAGGTGTAGAGTGCGAATACTTCCTCCTCAGTGCCGACGGTAGCCAAATCGCCGACGGATTCGATCGCCAAACTAAACCCTGTTACGACCAACAATCCTTGATGCGTAGCTATGACATCATTCGTGAAATCTGCGATGCCATGCTCGCCCTCGGCTGGGGCGCATATCAAAACGACCACGAAGACGCTAACGGTCAATTTGAAATGAACTGGATGTACGCCGATGCCCTCGTTACCGCAGATCGCCATGCCTTCTTTAAATTCATGGTCAAATCGATCGCTGAAAAACACGGACTCCGCGCCACATTTATGCCCAAACCATTTGCTAACCTTACGGGCAATGGATGTCACACTCACCTTTCCATCTGGGATCGTACTGGAAGTGAAAACCTTTTTGTAGACCCGCAAGGAGAACTCGGACTCTCCCAGATCGGCTATCAATTTATCTCTGGGGTATTAAATTCGGCTCAAGCAATCTGCGCGATCGCTAATCCCACCGTCAATTCCTACAAACGGATCAACGCCGCCGTTACCACCTCCGGCTCAACTTGGTCGCCAAGTACCGCCACCTACAGCGGCAACAATCGCACCCACACGATCCGCATTCCCGATGTCGGACGGTTTGAATTCCGCCTCCCCGACGGCGCAGCTAATCCTTATTTATTACCTGCTGCCTTAATCGCCGCCGGACTAGATGGTATCGCCACCAAAAGCGATCCAGGCGTGCGCCAAGACAACAATAGCTATACAGATCCAGCTCCAGCCAGTTTAGTTAAAACTTTGCCTGGAAATTTATTAGATGCCTTACGCTGCTTGGAGTCCAATGATGTATTAACTCGATCGCTTGGCAAACCATTCGTATCAGCCTATCTCAACCTCAAACACGCAGAATGGCAGCGATCGACTGCGGCAATTACACCCTGGGAATTAGAAAATACCTTAGATTGCTAGTCAAAAATTATTTAGCAGTCATGCCACCATCCGCAATCTATGGGTACCAACTTAGAGGATGTTTATAAATACGGAGAGTATAAAATAATTAAGCAAGTCTGCGTAGCATAAGTCGAATCATGGCAATGTGGATGAAAGCCTCAGCAGAAGCGGGCAAACGCTCGTAATCAACATTGAGACGACGACACCAGTGCAACTGTATCCAACCGGATCGCTGACCATCACTGCTGTCGGTGCTGTTTGTTAATCCAGGCTGGCTGCACTAGGACTGGGATTTCTGTCTTCTGTAACTCTGACCCATTGCGCTAACAGATCGTGAATCCGTTTCCAACTCCCATCATTCCGCCATTTCCGAAAGTAGTAGTAGACAGTTGATGCTGGTGGGTACTCCTTGGGCATCAGCGGCTCGCGCTCGTCAATCGCAATCAACTTACTAGATCTGCATTCTAGTTCCATATCAACTTGACAATAATATCGATCGAACCAGGAATAGCGGATTTATTGTAACTTTCACTACTTATTGCTGAGACAAGAAGCAACATAATTCGAGTGTTAGTAGATCATTTGCAACGTTGATATGTACTTGACTCCCAGAGAGGTTGAACGGCTGACTGTGTTTACAGCCGCTGAAATCGCCCGTAGACGGAAGGAAAAAGGTCTCAAGCTAAATGTGCCTGAAGCGATCGCCTATATCATTGATGCCACGATCGAAGGCGCACGAGAAGACAAATCCGTGGCACAGTTAATGTCTGAAGGTGCGACTTTATTAACGACCGAGGATGTCTTACCAGGCGTAATTGAGCTAATTCCGATGATTCAGGTGGAAGCGCACTTTGCCGATGGGACTAAACTGGTCAGTATTCATAATCCAATCCGTAGCCCTGGATGAACACGCTATGACAAATGCCCCAAATTCCTTTCCTGGTGAAGTACTCTGCGAATCTGGTTCATTGCAACTAAATGCTGGTAGAGAGACTAAAACCCTAACAGTAGCTAACTTAGGCGATCGACCGATCCAAGTTGGCTCCCATTACCATTTTCTCGAAGTGAATCGGGCTTTGCAATTCGATCGATCCCAAGCTTATGGATTTCGGTTGGATATTCCTGCTGGTACAGCAGTTAGATTTGAGCCAGGAGATACCAAAACGGTGGCATTGGTAGCCATCGGCGGCACTAAGCATATTCAAGGACTAAATGGCTTGGTAAATCAGGCATTAGACGATCCGAATGCTAAAGCCAGGGCCATGGAGCGAGTGCAGCGATTGGGCTATAGCACAATAGTAGCGGAGAGTCATGGAAATTAGTCGGGAGCGTTATGCCGAGTTATTTGGCCCCACCACCGGCGATCGGATTCGGTTGGGAGATACATCTTTAATTGCAGAAGTACAAAGAGACACGACTGTTTATGGTGATGAGTGCGTATTTGGTGGTGGTAAAACCCTGCGGGATGGTTTGGGCTTAGCTCCTGGAGTTACAGCGGCGGAGGGAGCCTTGGATCTGGTGATTACCAATGTTGTGCTGATCGACCCCGTGCAGGGGATTGTCAAGACAGACATTGGCATCAAGGATGGCAAGATTGTAGGCATTGGTAAGTCGGGCAACCCTGGCGTGATGGATGGAGTTCAGCCCAATCTGATTATTAGTGCCAATACCGATGTGCGATCGGCAGAAGGTTTAATTGCTACGCCAGGTGGCATTGATTGTCACGTTCATTTTGATAGCGCGGGACTCTGTGCTGAGGCACTGTCTAGCGGATTAACGACGATGATTGGGGGTGGGTTGGGTCCTGTCACCGTGGGCATCTGTTCGGGGGGAGCCTATAATATGGGCTTAATGCTACAAGCCTCTGAAGGATTTGCAATTAACTTTGGCTTTTTGGGTAAAGGGAGTTCAAGTCTCCCGGCTAGTCTGGTCGAACAAGTAGAAGGCGGTGCGATCGGGCTGAAAATTCATGAAGATTGGGGCGCAATGCCGGCTGTGATTGACACCTGCCTGTCTGTTGCCGATCTGTATGACTTTCAAGTCCAAATTCACACTGATACGCTTAATGAGTCGGGCTATGTGGAAGATACGCTGGCAGCGATTCGCGGTCGCACGATCCACATGTACCATACGGAAGGTGCTGGCGGAGGACACGCCCCAGACATCATGAAGGTAGCTTCCTATGCTCACTGTCTGCCTTCTTCTACCAATCCCACCAATCCCTATACGGTGAATACTTTTGACGAACATCTAGATATGGTGATGGTCTGCCATCACCTC
>JBBRVB010000048.1:0-16202 GCA_038247275.1 Chroococcales cyanobacterium | reverse complement strand
TCGAGATCGATGTCAATTCCCGCTTCGATCTGCACCTACAACCGATCGGCGCACACCATCGCCAATTATTAAATATCCTGCATATTATCAATTTAATCGATCGGCTCAAGCAGTCTCCAGACAGTACTATGTGCCCGCAGACCTTTATCTTTGGTGAGCTAATACCATCATCAGCTTTAGAGCCAACTACGGCTGTCGATGAGGAGCTAAATCGATCGATTATTGAGTTAATTCGATCCCTGGCGAACATCATCGCCGCAGATCGCGATCTCTGCCATAAACTACAGGTGGTCTATATTCCAGCAGCAGCCGAATGGGCACATCAGCTATATGCAGCGGCGGATGTGACCGAGCAAATCGCCACCCCAGCGATCGAAGACGTGGATTTGACCAAGCTCCAGGCGACCATCAATGGTGTCATCTCGATCGGCAGCTTGGGCAAGACTAACCATTGGCTCCAGCAGATGGTTGGCGAAGATAATTGCTTCCGGTTCGGACTAGCCATCCCCGAAATCGCCCTGTTCAAAGAATATGGCTACGACCCTTATAATTATTACAAGCACTATCCGCAGATCCGCCAAGCGATCGATTATTTATTCGCTGGCTACTTGACCCCTCACGAGCCAAACTTGGGTCGATCGATCGTCAATACGCTCATGGGTGCAGACGAGCAGATGGCGATCGCCGATTATATTTTTTATGCCGCTTGTCAAGCTCACGTTAGCGCGACTTACGAGCAACCATCGTTATGGACTCAGATGTCCATTTTGAATGTCGCCGGAGTCAGATAATCAAATTGTTGCTGGTCGTTGTGGCTGATGTCTAATTTTCCATCTCTAGCCGATCGTCTGATGAAAAATATTGCCCCCGCCAAGGTGTCGATCGGTTTTATCTCGACTTTAATTGTATTGATCGCGAATGCGACGATTGCTTATCAGAGTATCACCAAGATCTCCGAAAATAATCGACTGGCAACCGAAAGCGCGCACGTATTAACACTCCTAGCACAGATGCTTTCGACATTAAAAGATGTCGAAATCGGGCAGCGGGAATATTTGCTCACCAATAATCCCCAATATCTGAGCGCGCATCGGCTCGATCTCGATCGACTCCGCCGGCAATTAACATCATTAGTCAAGTTAAAATCCGGGACTACCACGGGGGTAACGCCTTGGCAGCAGCAGATCGCTGGCTCCCTGACGACATTGACGACCACGATCGACGCACGACAACCCCAAGTACTGACACCCGCCCGTCAACTCACCCTCTCGCAACAGGGGCAAAAATCGATCGACCAAATTCGCCAAACCGCCAGTGAGCTGGATCGATTGGAACGCGCGCTCCTCGATCGCGTGCAAACAGAGTCTCAGCGCAGTTTAGTTGATACGAACATTGCGTTTGGGATCTGGGGATTATTAGACTTCCTACTACTGGGCGTTTTGTATGGGTTAGTCACTTGGGATCTCACCAACAAGCAACGCACCGAATCGATACTGCGCGACGATGTTACCGAATTTGAAGAGTTGTATCACCGTGCCCCCTGCGGTTATCACTCCCTCGATGCCAACGGGCAATTTTTGCGGATCAACCGGACAGAGCTGCACATGTTAGGTTATCAAGAGTCCGAAATCGTCGGGTGTAAAAATATCGTCGATTTGCTCACCACTGCTAGCATTCAGCAGCTCAATGACAAAGTTGCGATCGTCAAAACACGCGGCTCGATTAGTGATATCGAGTTGGAAATGATTCGCAAAGATGGTCAAATCGTCCCAGTCAGTGCCACGATCGTGGCGATCCTCGACGAACACCAAAATTATCGCGGTACGCGGATGACGATTGTCGATATTAGCGATCGCGTCCGCCTCCGCCAACAAACCCAGCTATCAGCCGAAATCTCGCAAAAGATTCGCCAATCGCTCCAACTCGAAGAAATTCTCCAAACCGCAGTTCAAGAAGTCCACAAACTACTAGCAGTCGATCGCGCCCTAATTTTTCGATTTGGTAGCAATGGTGGTACTGTCGTCCAAGAGCAAGTGAGTGGGGGTTATCCGGCTGTATTGGGTAGCAAAATCGACGATCCCTGTTTCGATCTCAGTTATTACGCGCAGTACGCCCAAGGTCGGATTCAGACGGTTAGCGACATCACTCAAGCGGGCTACGCACCTTGTTATATCCAGTTTCTCCAACAATTTGCCGTCAAAGCCAGTTTGCTCGTGCCCATTTATTTGCGATCTGAATTGTGGGGACTACTAATCGTCCATCAATGTCAAGCCCCGCGCCAATGGCAGCCGCGAGAGCTAGAAATCCTCACTCAACTTGCCACTCAAATCGGCATCGCCCTCGCTCAAGCCCAATTGCTCGAACAAGAACAACTCCAGCGTCAAGAACTAGCCCGATCGAATGCCGAATTAGAACAGTTTGCCTACATCACTTCTCACGATCTCCAAGAACCGCTGCGGATGGTGATTAGTTATCTCCAACTACTATCGCGTCGCTACCAGGGCAAATTAGATCCCGACGCAGACGAATTTATCGGTTATGCCGTCGATGGCGCAGTGAGGATGCAAGCGTTGATTCAGGCACTCTTGAGCTATGCCCGCGTCAATAGCCGCAAACAGCCGTTCGATCGGGTCGATTGCAATGTCGTACTGCAAGATGCGATCTCCAACCTCCACGTCGCCATTACCGAGAGTGGGGCGATGATTTCTAGCGATCCGCTCCCGACTGTGCAGGGTGATGCAACCCAATTAACGCAGCTATTTCAAAACTTAATTGCCAATGCGATTAAATTTCGGCGGACAATCCCACCCCAAATCCAGATTAGTGTCAAAACCGTCCTCGCTGACAACTCGATCGACACTACTCCCGCCTGGTGTTTTGCAGTAGCCGACAATGGCATCGGCATCGAAGCTCAATATCTCGATCGGATCTTTGTCATCTTCCAACGCTTACATACGCGCGTCACCTATCCCGGAACGGGAATTGGATTGGCCATCTGCAAAAAAATCATCGAACGTCATGGTGGTACAATGTGGGTAGACTCCATCCCTGAGCAGTCCCCCTCAGTGCCCCATCAGCCTCTATTTATACCACCATGCGGGTCGATATTCTACTTTACAATTCCAGCGGTAGATAGTCTCCCTGCTCAACATGCTCATAAACAGCCGCGCCATTGAAATTTTACTCGTAGAAGACAATCCTGGGGACGTAAATCTGACCCGGATTGCCTTAGCCGATTCCTCATGGCAGACGCTGCGCGATCGAGAAATCAATGTTAACTTAAGTGTGGTAGCTGATGGTGTCGAAGCCATGGATTTTCTACATCGTCAGGGTGAGTATCATCAGGCGATTCAACCCGATTTGATTTTGCTAGATTGGAATTTGCCGCGCAAAAATGGTCGGGAAGTTTTGGTAGAAATTAAGGCAGATGAAAAATTACGGCGCATCCCAGTGGTGGTACTAACCACTTCTCAAGCTGAGGAAGATATTCTCAGAGCTTACAATCTCCACGCCAATTGTTACATTACCAAACCTGTCGATTTCAATCGATTCGTCCAGATTATTCAGTCGATCGAAAACTTTTGGTTTACGATCGTCCAATTACCGCCGGAGTAGGGGGTAGAGGGTGGAGGGTAGAGGGTAGAGGGTAGGTATAGAGTTTTAACGTAGTGGTTTAATTAATTTCTTTCAAATTCTCATCCTGACAATACGAACATCTACCCTTACCTCAATCCGCTTCTGACTGCTAATCCTACCCTCTACCCCCTACTTCCTACGCCCTACCTCCTTCCCTCTACCCTCTCCCCCAAACCCAGAGCGGAGCACAGCAACATGATTACTGTCCTCAACATCTTGCTCATTGAAGATAACCCTGGCGATATTCGGTTATTGCAGGAAATTTTGCGGGAAGTAACGACCACTCGGTGTCAGATTACCCCCGTGATGACACTTGCTGCGGCACTCGACCAATTATCGATTCAGGAGCGGAATATTAACGATGTCAAAACTAGCCACTTTGATGTAATTTTGCTCGATTTATCATTGCCAGATAGTCAAGGGATCGCTTCATTTGTGGATTTACACGATCGCTATCCACATATTCCGATCGTCATCCTCACTGGTTTAGACGATCGGGATTTAGCACTTTCGGCGATGCAACAAGGAGCGCAAGATTACACGATCAAAGGACAAGTCGATAGTAATTTATTGCTGCGATCGATTCGATATGCGATCGAGCGCGAACGCACAGAAACCGCCCTCCGGCAAGCTAAAATCGAACTAGAGCAACGCGTGACCGAACGCACTCGCGATTTGCAACAAACTAACGATCGGCTACAACTCGAACTGATCGAGCGTCGCAAAGCCGAAGCTGCACTAGAGATCTCGCGATCGCGATTTGCCGGAATTCTCGAAATTGCCAGCGATGCAATTATTGCAATCGATCGCGATCTCCACATTACGCTCTTCAACCAAGGTGCCGAACAAATTTTTGGCTATCTGGCTCCAGATGCGATCGGCAAATCGCTAGACCTGCTACTCCCGAAAGGTTTCATCGATTTCGATCGAGATTGCCCCAGCAAGCAAGTCGCTGGTACTACCAATCGCCCCTACCCGCTAGGAACTAGCAAGCAAGTAATCGGTACCAGGCAAGATGGGAGCCAATTTCCGGCGGAAGCTTCGATCTCCTATTTAGAGCTAGGACTAGAACAAGTGTATACGATCGTCCTCCGGGATGTGACCCAACGCCAACAGATCGAAAACGATCTGCGCGATGCCCTCCAGCGGGTCAATTTCCACTTTGAAAATTCACCATTTGCCGCGATTGAATGGGATCGGGAGTTTCGAGTCAGCCGGTGGTCGGCTACGGCGGAGAAGGTGTTTGGGTGGTCGTCAGCGCAAGTTATCGGCAAACGTCCTGATGAATGGCAATTTGTGATTCCAGACGATACCGAACGGATCGCTGAAGCTACGAATCGGCTGATCTCTGGTTTAGAAGCCAGCAACGTCACCATCAATCGCAACTATTGTCAAGATGGGACGATGATCGATTGTGAATGGTACAACTCGGTCCTGTTGGATGATGTGGGTCGGATGGAATCGGTATTTTCATTAGTATTGGATGTTACTCATCGGCATCAAATCGAGCGGATGAAAAATGAGTTTGTCGCGATTGTCAGTCACGAACTCCGCACACCGCTAACCTCGATCTATGGTTCGCTCAAGATGCTCGATAGTGGCTTATTAAATCAGCAACCGGAAAAGGAAAAGCGGCTCTTAACAATTGCGGTAGATAGTACCGATCGGTTGATGCGACTGGTCAATGATATTCTCGATATCGAACGGATCGAGTCTGGGACAGTGCAGATGGTCAAGGCGGTCTGGAAGGTGTCCGATCTGATGACCAAAGCGGCAGAGGAGATCGAACCTTTAGCAGATAAAGCGGGGATTCGGCTGAGTGTCAGCGATACCGGCGGTCAAGTTTGGGTGGATGGAGATCGGATGATTCAAACTTTTACCAATTTACTCAGTAATTCGATCAAGTTTTCGGCTCGCAACAGCACGATCTGGTTTACTGCTCGCAAGCAAGCCGGACAAATGTTGTTCCAAGTTCGCGACTGCGGACGCGGGATTCCGGCTGATAAATTGAGCATTATCTTTGAGCGGTTCCAACAAGTCGATGCTTCCGATGCCCGTAGCGGTGAAGGGACGGGTTTGGGTTTGGCAATTTGCCGGAGTATCATCCAGCAACATGGCGGTCAGATCTGGGTTGAGAGTACTTTAGGCGAGGGCAGTACTTTTTCATGTATCTTACCTCGATCGCCTGCTCCTGGCGATAGTAATCCTCAGAGCGGTCTAATCGGCACTCCCCAGTCGGTACCACCTAAAGATCCGGTTTAGCATTCATCGCCTGCAAGCCTTTGTAGATGCCCGACGATTGCTCGTAACCCTAGTTGATAACTATCTGCACCAAAACCGCTAATCTGTCCGATGACGACCGCAGCTAGATAGGAATGATGGCGAAACTCTTCGCGTTTGTAAATATTACTGAGATGGACTTCAATTGTGGGCAGTTGGACGGCGGAAATCGCATCGCGGATAGCAATACTAGTGTGTGTGTATGCTCCAGCATTGATGACGATCCCGTCGTGTCGATCGCGTGCTGTATGGATGGCATCGACCAGACTACCCTCATGATTGGATTGGGATGATTCTACGTGCGTATCGAGTGACCGACCCAACTCTACCAGTTGAGCATCGATCTGAGTCAAAGTTGATGCACCATAAATCCCTGGCTCTCGCAATCCCAATAAGTTGAGATTCGGGCCGTGTAGAACTAATATGCTCAAATTTCGAGCGCGATCGTTCACCATCATCTAATTTAACTTGCCGACTATCTCGATCTCCGCATTCTATCATCCACAGGGATCGGAATCAATTCGGGTTCTGGCTGCATTTCTGGGCCGAGGATCGCTTCGATCAGTTTGCCTGCCCAGTGCTTTAATTTTTCGAGCACTCTTTCGATATAATCCATCAGATAGCTTACTCCAAGAACGATCTAGCCTTTCTCACGATATCCCTCAACCAGCTTGTGAGCGGCTGAGTCTGATAATCTTTTGATATAGGTCACTTAATATTACCTATTGTAAAGGCAAATCTCAGGAAGATGTGAGCTGAGTTTGCACCGATCGAGGTGCAATTTGCAGGCTGTGACAGCCTGCAAGCCTGACAGTCATCCGATTCAAGCCAATTCAGTCTGGATTGACTGAGTTTGTTAAGTAAATCTTAAGATCGGCTCAAAACACTTTGTTTAGAGAATAATTAGCGAACCCGATCCGTGAAGATTGAGATTAGGACTGAGTTTTGGCTGGGAAAATATATAACAAGCCAGAAATGAGAGTCAAAGCTACAGCTACCCAGAAAGCGGCTAAACCATACAAATTCCAGTGATCGATTCGCCACGGGGGTGGTGCCGAGGAGAGCGGTGCAATTAGCATCGCCACCGCAACGATCTGACTGGTCGTTTTGAGTTTACCCCAGATATTTGCCCCACTAATCTGCGCTTGACCGACTCGCCAACCCGCGATCGTCAATTCTCTAGCCAAAATCAGACAAACGCCGACAGCCGGCACTAGATGTAAATCGATCAGCACTAACAACGGAATCAAAATTAATAACTTGTCTACCAATGGATCGAGAAATTTGCCCAAATCGGTGACTAAATCTAACTTACGAGCTAGATAACCATCCAACCAGTCAGTCAGCGCAGCCACCAAAAACACCCCAAATCCCAGCCATTGGGTACTGACTCGATCGCTATAGAGACAATAAACCACCACCGGCAACCCTAGTAATCGCGAAAGAGTAATCGAGTTTGGTAAATTCATAGTCACAAGTGGTGGCGAGGGGGTGATTTGCGGGCATACTAATGGAGTCGGCATTCACTAGCACTACAAATAATCGCCGGAGATCGGCAATGCTAACGAAATCGGCTGACAATACTAGAGTGTGAATACTCTGGCGGTTGTAAATAACTATGTCAAAGTCTACGAACGAGTTTAACGACAATATCTAGACATTTTGCGCTCAACACCAACCCCCTCGATCGTGGCACCGATCGATTAGTGCCGCAGTGACAGCCATCAGCTCAGTCCGATCGCTGCATCCGTTCCTCCTCAGTATATTGAAACCGATAGTATGGACACTAGAAATCACAACGTTCAAACTCCCACCCAGTCCATCACAGAGGCGATGGCTTCAATCCCATTTTTGAGTGAGTTGCCAGCAGCGGCGATTGCGCCAATGTTGGCTCATGCCGCAATCCGTCATCATCCTGCCAATCAGATGATTTTACTAGAAAATGACTGGGGTAGCTCAGTTTATTTTGTATTGAGCGGCTGGCTCAAAATTCGGACTTATAATGCCGACGGACGCGAAATTACGCTCAATATTATCGGTACAGGCGAAATCGTCGGCGAGATGGCAGCATTAGAACAAGTGCCGCGATCTACTGATGTATTGAGTTTGACTCCAGCGACGATCGTGAATATTCCCGCTGAAGATTTTGTCCGACTGCTCAAAACCGAACCACTTGCCGCAATTCGCCTAGCGCAATTGATGGCTAGAAGATTGCGCCAAGTCAATCGCCGCCTGCGCTTGCGGGAGTCAAATAGTGCCTCTCGCGTTGCCGATACATTGTTATTTTTGGTTGAGGGACAAGGTAAGCATGTCTCTAAAGGGATGGAAATTCCCAACTTCCCCCATCGCGAACTTAGTAGTATGAGCGGCTTGGCACGCGAGACTGTTACCCGTGTACTCACCAAAATGGAAGCAGCCGGACTCATCTCTCGCGATCGCGATATTCTGTTGATTCCAGATGTTGCGGCATTGGAAGCTAGTATCGTTTGATAGGGAATAGCGAAAAGTGCGTTCTTGGGGTTTCCCCAAATGAAGCACCTTTTCAAGACAGGGGATAGGGGATAGAGGGCTTTTTTAAAAGCAGTCTAATCTTAGAATGTGAGAATCGATCGAATCGATCTACCTTGGTGCATCGCCTCAAACGCATCATTCACTCGATCGATCGGCATAACTTCACTCACCAAGTCGTCAATATTAATCTTCCCATCCATATACCAATCGACGATCTTCGGTACATCAGTCCGTCCCTTAGCCCCGCCAAACGCCGTTCCCTTCCAAACTCGTCCCGTCACCAATTGAAAGGGTCTGGTGGCGATTTCTAGCCCCGCTCCAGCCACACCGACGATTACGCTTACCCCCCAACCTTTGTGACAGCATTCGAGTGCTTGACGCATCAACCCGACATTCCCGATACATTCAAAACTATAGTCGGCACCACCTTTAGTCAAATTCACCAGATAGGGCACCAGATCCCCCTCCACCTCCTTGGGGTTGACAAAGTGCGTCATCCCAAATTTTTCCGCTAGGGGCCGTTTTGCGGGATTGATATCTACACCGATAATCATATTCGCCCCAACCAGCCGCGCCGCCTGGATGACATTCAAACCGACACCACCCAATCCAAAAACTACCACATTCGCACCTGGTTCGACTTTGGCAGTATTAATGACCGCGCCAATCCCCGTTGTCACGCCACAACCAATCAGACACACCTTTTCAAACGGGGCATCGGGACGAATTTTGGCGAGAGCAATTTCAGGCACGACGGTATAGTTCGCAAAAGTCGAAGTCCCCATATAGTGATGCAACATTTTTCCCTCATGGGAAAACCGACTACTCCCGTCGGGCATCACCCCTTGCCCTTGCGTAATCCGAATCGCTTGACAGAGATTGGTTTTGCCACTGAGACAATAATCGCAATTACGGCACTCTGGCACATATAACGGAATCACGCGATCGCCCACTTGTAGGCTCGTCACACCCGCCCCAATCTCCGCGACTACCCCCGCACCCTCATGCCCCAAGATCGCCGGGAATAAGCCTTCTGGGTCGGCTCCAGAGAGCGTATAGGCATCGGTATGACATACCCCTGTCGCTTTGATTTCGACTAATACTTCTCCCGTCTGCGGTGGCGCGAGATCGACGGTAGTAATTTCGAGGGGTTTACCCGCTTGGAACGCGACGGCGGCTTTGACTTGCATCGTAAATATGGGGGGTGTAGATTACCTACTATTCAGGCAGATTTTTTATCGATCGAGCAGACTTCATCATCGATCTACTCACATCTTGCATCAAAACAAAAATACTAGGATTTAGAGAGTACCAATGCGCCATAGATACTTGTTAATCACTTTCCAACCAAGTTATCAAGTCATCCATCTGAGTAAAATCTAATAACGCCTCACCCAGCTCCTCCAAACGCGTCAGGGGTAATGCCTTAACCTTTGTATCCACCTCTATAGACATACTCCCCAATCGCCGAACTAATTGACGCAGCACCAGATCCTGTTGTCCCATCAACTCTCCGCGCTGCTCTCCGACTAGTTCAGCCGCCTGAATCCGTTCTAAATATAATGGTGATAACTGCATGATTAACGCTTCCTCTTCCGGTTCTGTAGTTACTCTAGACTCCAACAACACTTTCAAATTGCCTAACAAATCTAAGACATTATCTCGCTGTGGATGTTGGGCTGGTAATGCCGCAACTTCTACAATTGCTTGCTCTTGCACTCTCCCTTTACCCAATAGTCTAAGCCATAAGGTTTCTGGTGTCTTGGGTAATTGATGGATCGCAATAATCCCAGTCTTGAAGTGTGCAGACATTAGATACACTCCTTCACCCCATTCCTCTACATCTAATCTAGCATTAAATCCCGCTAAGATTGGTACTGATAAAGTCGGTGTTAAAACCCATAACATTGGTAGACTAGCTTCCAATAACTCTGGTTGCTTCTCCCTTCTTGCTTCTTTAGCTAAAGCCTGATGTAAGTCAAATAACTTAGACATACAAGCTCGAACTTGGGGAATCTTCACTGAATTGCGAAATGGCTCAAATACAACTGAATTGGCAGCTAATTTAGCCAGTAAGCCGAGATCGCCAGTTGGGAATAAATTGGGTTGTGGCGTAAAGTAGACATCAGCATAACGAACCTCACTACTAATTTGTTGAGAAGTTTGGACTGAGCCTAGTGGCGATAATAGTGAATCTAAAAAATTCTTGGCGAATTCGTCATGGGGGAATTGAGTCATTAATTTTAGAATTCAAAGTAAATGAAGGCTAAACTCTCGGTTGGTGACAGTAACCAGACAATATACAAGCAGAGGGGAATAAGTGTCAATTTTAGATGCCAATTAAGATTTAATTTGAGCAGGCGATCGAATGTATAAGCCAGCATCATTGCACCTGTGATACCGAATAAAATCAGGAAAATCTGACTGTCGGCTAAATTGAGATTTTCAATGTAAATCTTAGTTGCAAACTGAGCATCCCGAGGATAGCCCCATAAGTGCTGAAATACTAAATTGGATTGAGCGAGATTGGGGAGTCGAAACCAGATCCAAGTCACAAATACTAGTAATTGAGTTAAGATCCAACCACAAATATGTCCCCAGCGACTTTGCCAAAATAATGCTAGTAAGTTAATTTTTCCTGATAGAAAGTGCGTCAAACGATGGCTAACTAGAGCGACACCATGAATGATTCCCCACAGGATATATCCCCAATCAGCTCCATGCCAAATTCCAGAAATTAACATCAGTACGAAGAGGTTGAGACAAGTACGCGCTAATCCCAATCGCGAACCACCCAGTGGAATATAAATATAGTCGCGCAACCAATTTCCCAGACTAATATGCCATCTGCGCCAGAAGTCAGCGATGCTGGTACTCATGTAAGGAAAATTGAAGTTGGCGGGTAAATTAATCCCAAATAGAATAGCAGTTCCCATGACAATATCTACATAGCCACTAAAGTCTAGATATAGTTGTAATCCATAGGCAAAGATCGCTAGCCAGAGGTCGATACTTCCCGCTCGATCGAGTGTAGTGGGATCGAATACTAGCTTGACAAATGTTGCTAAGTTATCGGCAATTAAGGTCTTCTTGATTGCCCCACTCGCAATTAACCATCCGGCTTCTGTCAACCGCTCGATCGAGGGAAACTTTAAATTATTTAATTGCGGTGCAAATTGATGGTAGTGAGTAATTGGCCCAGAAACTAACTTAGGAAAAAATGATTTGTAAGCAGCATATTTAAGTAAATTTCCAGTAGCTGGACTACCTTTGTAAACATCAATTAGATAAGCGACTGATTCAAAGCTGAGAAAGGAAATCCCTAACGGTGGTAAAAAATTTGCTTTAAGCCAGGTAGCTATCGGTTGAAGTTCGGTTGGATTTATTGGTGCGAATATACTGACAATAAAGGGAATATATTTAGCAAGAATTAGGATTAGTATATTAAATATTATTCCAATAAATAGGACTATTTTTCGCTGCTGCCTGCCACGCGGTAACCATCGCCAAAAATAATCGTCCCCCAGTCGATCTTGAACTTCTTTATATTCAATAATTTGACTTTCTAATAATATTTTACCCAGCCAATAATTAACCAAAATCATAATTGAAATGATTGGAAAATATTGAAGTTGTCGAAAAGAGATATAGAATAAAATACTCGAAACTACAATTACCCATAACTTGTGATTTTGAGTTCTAGCGATCGCCCAATAAAATACTAGCGTAATACACAGAAAAATAGCATAAGCTGGCGATATGAATTTCATTATTAAAAATATTTAGATAGGTTCAACCACGATTGGCTTGCCGCCAAGATCGCTGTTAAATCTCACAATTAATTGAGGATTCCGATAATTTTACTGTTACCAACGAATTTGTTTGGCTTGAGCTAAATACTTACTGACATCATTTGCACCGATCTGATTGAGATGGCTAGGATCGGAAAAGCGATCGTATTGCTGATTTAGCAGCCCATCCAGATCGATGAAAGTAAGTCGATCTGATGTCATTAAATTTTGCATGTATTGTTTGAAGACAATTTCATGTTGGCTGCGAACTTTGTCTAAATAGAGATCCGATAATGGCATATTTACAAATATCAGGGGGATATTCCGGCTCATTAATAGATCGATCGTGCGATTTAAGGCGCGTTCCTGGCTACCAAGCAGTTGAAAGTTAGTATAATCACCATCATTATCACCAGTTACTTTGGTATACTTTTGATAATATGTAGCCGGATCGAATTGATTTTCTAGTGATAAAAAACCATCAAAATTTATCTCGCGGTGCCGATCTTTTCTATCTATATATTCATTATTAGTAGCCAAATCGTTAGTCAACATTGAATTAAGTCGATCGGCAGTTGGAATTTTAGACTGTAACCAACTTTTGATCGAGGAGCGGTGATGATAAGCAGATGAAGCCCGATCCAATTGCCGATCGATGACACGATCGATCGCCTGGTAAGTACTGTAAATAGCAGCTTGGGCTTGAAATAATGATGAATTAGGATTACTAGTTGTTGATAGCAAAGCCAGTTGTCGAAATCGCTCGGACATTGCAATAGCTTCATAAGTACGATCGATTCGTCCGCTATTAAATGCCCGCGCACCATCTGCCCAAATCACTAATTTTGGTAACTGCTGTGGATTTAATAATTTCCCTAAGATTAGCTCTACTACTTGAGCAGTCGCTCCATTAATCCCAAAATTATAAATCTTGGGATTGGCATAACCACGATCGATTAAACTTCGGCGCAATACTTCTGGATCGATTCCGCGCAATGCTCTAGAACTACCAACAATCAGTACGTCCGGTACACCATGCTGTAGACAGCGTAATTGATATTGAGCTAACTTCCGTTCGAGTAGGGGATTATTAAATGATAATTGGGTAGTTGCTGGTGTTGGATTAACTGTTAAATGTCTAGCTTCGATCGCCAATTTCACCGCTAGATCGCTACCAATTACTAGTCCAATTCCCATGAATAATAATAGTAGGGATGGTTGCCACTGAAACCGGGGATGATAGACTAATTGACTAGTTTTAGTCATGGTCAATTGCGGTGTCCAAATTCCCATCCCAACTAAATATCGACCGATTTTTTGATTCCAATCGATGCGAGGTTTCGGCGGTGCGACGCAGCGATCTACTGGTGGCTGAGATGGCGATGCTAAAGGGGGTAACATCTGTTGCGGCGGATCGAAGTCAATCCCGTAAGTCCACTGAGCAATTGATGCCCCAGATTGCCGCCCATGTACGCGCACGCCCCTAATTGTTGGTAGCCGCAATTGGCTTAATACCTTGACAACAGTTGTCACGATTTGGCTTTGAATCGGACAAACTACGGCTTCACTCATCACATGCAGCAGACGATGACGGAACAGCAGTGATAAACTGATGCCCCCATTTCCAAAACACTGTTCTAAATCGGAATTGAGCAACCGTTCGAGGATAAAGTGGAGCGCAGCTTCATCACCCCGTGCCGCTAAGATTATGGGCGTTGGCGAGTAATTGGGATCGCCCAAAGCCGGTAAATCGAGCCAATGCATCCAGACTGGTGGTACCGACTGTCCGCTAGCATCTGGTTGAAATTGGACTCCATGAATGGTTGCGCCCTCAATCCCCTGGGGCGTTAGTGAAATTAGGAGTGGGGCGATGGTATCGAGGACGACTTTTTTGGCAGGAAACTTGGTAGATTGCGGATTTTTGACCGTACAAAAAACCTGTAAAGTCAGATTTTTTAGGATTGTACTCACCTGAATTTCTTTAGGTGCTAGCTCAAAATTTAGCAATTTGGTAATTGCCTGCACATCACCCCACCGCGCCCAACTTCTGAGTCTAACTAGCGGGGGCGTGAGATCGAGCTTCAATTGCCAATCGGGGATTTTCTTGCCGACGACTGTCGATTCTTGGGCGGCAAATCGGGAGAATTGGAAGATCGCATCTTGAAAATTGTGGAGATCGATCCGGCGAAGCTGTTGAGCTAATGGTTCGGCGAGTAGTTGGGGGTCTAGTGTTTTTTGGGCAGAGCAGCGTACCCACAATCGATACTCCAGGGATTGCCAAGATGAGTCGGGAGCTTGAAAAGTAGTCTGTTGGGTATCGACAGCAGATTTAGTCGTCTGGGGATGCTGTCGGATCGCAAACTCAAACCTCACCCCCAGTGGACTCAATACCCGTGCTAACACCTGAAAAATTTGCCGCTGCTGTTCTGAGGCTGAATCTGTCGTTTGAATAAAGGTCGTATCGCTAGATCTAGAATTAGGGTTGACCCCAATTGCGGGGAGATCGTGGCGATCTGTTTCAAAGTAAGTAGGTTCGGTCAAAATGCCACCTGAACAACATGTAACGACTGGGGAGGACTCCACTAAGGCGCGCTTGAAATATTAACTCTCAAGCAGCCCAATCGCTCATCATCATATCGATCTGACGTGCAGTTTGTGAAGCTCTGTCGTTACGTATTTTTAAAGTTTTTAATTAAGATCGAACTTGGTGGGCATAATAAGCTGAAGGAAAGTGGACTAGGGTCGCATGTTGCAAGCACGAATTTATTGGTTAGCTTGGTCGAAAGTGTCTGGTGTCGGGCCAATTTTAATCGATCGATTGTATCAGCAATTTGGTAATCTAGAAGCCGCATGGAAGGCTGACGAACAGCAGCTACTCCAGATTGATGGCATCGGCATTCAATCACTCACCAAAATCCTCGCCGCGCGCGCGAAGATCGATCCGCAAAAATTGCTAGTAGAACATGCGATCGATAACCCCGATTGGTGGGTGCGGATCGATCCTGATTATCCCTCCCTACTCGCCGAAATTCCCTCAGCACCGACGGTGTTGTACTACCGAGGGCAAGCTCAGATCGCTCAACCCCAAACTCAGGCACCCGCAATCGGCATTGTGGGTACGCGCGATCCTTCCGACTATGGCAAACGTTGGGCGCGGAAAATTAGTAGCTGCTTGGCGAGTAAAGGATTTACGATTGTCTCAGGACTCGCTCAGGGCATTGATACAGAGGCGCATACCGCCTGTCTAGAAGCTGGCGGACTCACCATCGCCGTAGTGGGTACGGGGATCGACATCGTTTACCCACCCCGCAATCAAAATCTCGCCGCACAGATTGCCCAGCATGGCTTAATTGTCAGTGAATACGCCGCCAAAACACCACCCGATCGACCCCATTTTCCAGCCCGCAATCGGATTATTGCTGGATTGAGTCGAGTGACGATCGTCATTGAAGCACCCATTAAGTCTGGTGCCCTGATTACCGCCTATCAAGCCAATGACTTTGGACGCGATGTATACGCCCTTCCCGGCTCGTTAGACAACCCCAACTCCCTCGGCTGTCTGGGACTACTCAGTCGCGGCGCACAGCTCATCCTCGGTCTAGATCACTTGCTCGAATTACTCGCCACCATCCCCCAACTCGATTCGGCTCCCAGCCAGATTTTACGATCTGAACCACCTGAGATTACGAAATCGACTAAACCCACAGTCCCCCCACCACAATTACCTCCAGATCTTCAGCAAATTTGGCTACTATTAACCGATTTACCAGTGAGTTTTGACGAAATTGTCTCAAAATCTCAATTACCAGTAGCAACTATTTCTAGTGGATTGATTCACCTAGAGTTACTCGGTTTGGTTACACAATTACCTGGAATGCGCTATCAGAGGTAATTGATAATTGATAATTGATAATTGATAATTGATAATTGATAATTGATAATTGATAATTGATAATTGATAATTGATAATTGATAATTGATAAC
>JBBRVB010000047.1:0-16322 GCA_038247275.1 Chroococcales cyanobacterium | reverse complement strand
TTCAGACAAATACAGGCGAATATTGCTCGATTAAAGCTTTTTCGGGATTACTCAATGGCGAGGCTGTTGTATCTGGATGGGTACCGCCGATTCCTGGACGCGATCGAGTGTCCAGGAATGAAGCTGCTACGCTAGAAGATCTAGCGACGATGAAGCAAGAATTAATTGACTTGGATCGAATACCAGAGCGAGAAAAATATAAATCATCAGCAGCGGAATTTGTAGATCGATTAGAGCAATTATCGATCGAACATCGTCAGCGCAAGGTACTTCGACAGCAAGAGCGAGCAAGATGTGAATCTACTCTCAACGATTTGGAATTGACAGCAGCACTCGATAAACTAGCCGCACAAAGCCGTCAGGACGGACGCGAACGCCGTCAGCTCAAACAAGATCGTGACGCAATTCTACAGCCACTCCAAGAGATTTTAGCCCAGGCTGACGACCGAATTCGCGCATTGAAGCAGCAACGCAAAACTCGATCGCGTCAACTTCAGACACAGATGCATGATGCGTATCGATTGATGAATTTTTTGGGCACATCTAGCTCATTGCGGGCATTGATGCCTGCCGGCATTCCCACGGGTACTGGCGATTGTTGTGCGCCCAAATTACTTCATTATGCAGCGAGTAATGGACTTAAACCGATCGCGATGGCAGAATTTTGGTGGGGCGAGGCTAGTCGGGATCAGCGTCAGGGAGAGTTTTATGGAGCTTGTCAGGAACGCTGTCAGCCGTTGATGGGATTTATGCTGACGGGTTTAGCTTCGCAGCCGTCTCAGCTAGAATTACCAATTATTTACGAGGATGAATATGTCATTGCCGTGAATAAACCTGCGGGATTATTGTCTGTACCTGGGCGGACGAGCGATTTACAAGATAGCGTGCTGACTCGGCTGCGGGAATCATTTCCCGAAATTTATGCCGTTCATCGGCTCGATCGAGATACTTCAGGGATACTATTATTGGCAAGGGATAAACAGACTTATCGAGATCTGAGTCAGCAGTTTGAGGCGCGACAAATTCATAAGCTATACGAGGCAATTTTAGGCGGAAGGATTGAATTAGAACGCGGCTCGATCGAGTTACCATTATGGGGCGACCCACTCGATCGACCGCGCCAAAAAGTAGACTTTAATCTGGGTAAACCCAGTTTGACAAAATTCCAGGTAAGAGGGCAAATCGACGGGTACACCCGGATTGAATTTTTTCCAGTTACAGGGCGATCTCATCAATTACGCGTCCATGCAGCCGATGCTAGCGGGCTAGGTGTGACTATTTTGGGCGATCGACTCTACGGTTGTCAGGCAGATGTAGAACGGCTACATCTTCACGCACGAGAACTCAGTTTTAGACATCCACACACATTAAAACAAATTTCGATCCAAACTCACTGTCCATTTTGAATATTAGGAACTCAACTTCTTCGATAAGTCAGCTTCCTATTCCCTATCCCCTATCCCCTACCCTCTATTCCCTACTCCCTACCCCCTAATTCTGCTAGAGTGAGATCTGAGAAATTCAAGTGTTGTAAACCTAGCATGACAGAAACTCTATTTTTTAATGCCCTCCGTGCTGCGATCGATGAAGAGATGGCGCGGGATGAGGCGGTATATGTCATGGGTGAAGATGTCGGACACTATGGCGGTTCTTACAAAGTCACCAAAGATCTCCATAAAAAATATGGAGATCTGCGGGTACTGGACACCCCGATCGCCGAGAATAGTTTTGTAGGCATGGCGATCGGTTCGGCGATGACGGGATTGCGTCCGATTATTGAAGGGATGAATATGGGCTTCTTGCTCCTCGCCTTCAACCAGATTTCTAATAACGCGGGGATGTTGCGCTATACCTCTGGTGGCAATTTTACCATTCCCTTGGTTATTCGTGGGCCTGGTGGTGTGGGTAGACAATTGGGTGCGGAGCATTCGCAACGACTTGAGGCGTATTTCCAAGCTGTCCCAGGATTGAAAATTGTGGCATGTTCCACTGTCCGTAATGCCAAAGGATTGCTCAAGTCAGCAATTAGAGACGAGAATCCAGTGTTATTTTTCGAGCATGTCTTGATGTACAACTTCAAAGAAGACATCCCCGACGAAGAATATCTACTCCCCTTGGACAAGGCTGAAATCGTCCGCCCTGGCAAAGATGTGACCATCCTCACTTATTCACGGATGCGTCACCATTGTACTCAGGCGATGACAATTTTAGAAAAACAAGGGAAGAATTACGATCCCGAAATTATCGATCTAATTTCGCTCAAACCGTTGGATCTGGAGACAATTGGGGCATCGATTAAGAAGACGCACAAAGTCATCATCGTTGAAGAATGTATGCGAACGGGTGGCATCGGGGCGGAACTAACTGCTTCGATCAGCGACCATTTCTTTGACGAACTGGATGCTCCAGTCTTGCGGATGTCGTCAGAAGACATTCCTACACCTTACAATGGGAAGTTGGAGTATCTGACGATCGTCCAACCACCCCAGATTGCTGAAGCGATCGAGAAGATGGTTGATGGCAAGCTGTAGCACGAAACGGTGTCGATCGAGCTAGTCAGACTTTTTGGCTCCCAGATCTCAATTAAATTAGCTGTACTCCAAGCCGCCAAGGAGAAACAAGTTATCCTCAAAAAGTCTCGATCTCCAGATAAACAAGCGATCGCTGCCAATCAAGCCGCGATCGAGCAGCAATATACTGAGATTAGTAAACTATTTGATAAAGCCACCCTCACTGGTGGGCATCTTAAAAATGCTACTGCACAAGCACGATTGGATGAAAGCTGGGAGGTGGCGATCGAGTTCGATGATTTTGGCAGCAATGCTTTTGCTAAATTGACTAAAAATCTGGCGGGAACTGGTCGATCGAGCGGTATTTTCTTAGATAATGACCCCATAAACCAAGACTTGTCTGCTTTACGAAAAAATGCCCCCGATCGAATTAAAATAACTAAACTTTTATACTTATTATGCAAAAACAGCGAGTTATTTTAGGCTTAATCATAGTCTTAGTCATCGCTGCGATTACTCTGCTCTTCACCAGACCCACACGGTTGGGACTCGATTTGCAAGGAGGTTCGCAATTAACTATTCAAATAAAACCCACTAAAGAGCATCCAAATATCACCTCACTAGATCTTGAAGCCGTCCAAAAGGTGATCGAAAATCGGATCAACGGGTTGGGTGTATCGGAGGCTCTGGTTCAGTCCACGGGCAGCGATCGAGTGCTAGTCCAGCTACCTGGTGTCAACGATCCTCAACAAGCAGAGCGAGTCCTCGGTGGTACCGCTCAACTCGAATTTCGCGAACAAAAAGCCGGAACGGAGGGACAACTGGGTGCAGAGTTAGCTGTCCTAAATGCTGCTAAAGATAAGCAAACCGCTCTTAAAAAGTCTAAATCTACAGATAAACTAGCGATCGCCGAAACTCAAGCCGCGATCGAGAAGCAATATACTGAAATTAGTAAGTTATTCAACCCAGCCGCAATCACTGGTAAGCAACTCACAAATGCCAGCCCACAGCCATTAGCTGCCAACTCTTGGGAAGTAGCAATCGAATTCGATCGTGTTGGGGGTGATGCTTTTGCGAAGATGACCAAAAGTCTAGCTGGAACTGGTCGATCGATCGGCGTATTCTTAGATAGCGATCCCATTAGTACTCCGACTGTCGGTCCGACATTTGCAGCAACGGGGATTACTGGTGGTAAAGCGGTCATTACTGGCAACTTCACTACCGAAGCAGCCCAAAATTTAGCCGTGCAACTACGGGGTGGTTCGCTGCCAGTCCCCGTTGAAATCGTCGAGAACCGAGTCGTTGGTGCCACATTGGGACGAGACAGCATTCAGAGCAGTATCTATGCTGGGATCGGCGGATTGATATTAGTCGCCATTTTTATGGGTGTATACTATCGCGTCCCCGGACTGGTGGCTGACTTTGCGCTAGTGATTTACTCGATCCTATCGCTAGCGGCTTTCAATCTGCTGGATGTAACCTTAACGCTACCAGGGATTGCTGGGTTTATTCTCAGTATCGGGATGGCTGTAGATGCCAATGTCTTGATCTTCGAGCGAACTCGTGAAGAGCTTCAGACGGGTAAGACTCTATACAAGTCGGTAGAATCCGGCTTTCACCGCGCTTTTGATAGTATTTTGGACAGTCATGTGACGACACTGATTTCCTGTGGTGCCCTATTTCTGTTCGGTTCGGGGCTGGTAAAAGGATATGCCGTGACTTTAGCTGTTGGGGTCGCAATCAGTTTATTTACTTCTCTGACTTGTACGCGGACATTTCTGTTGTTATTAGTATTAGGCGTTCCAGCTCTACGCCAAAAAACTCAACTATTTGCACCAAATGTACCCAGTTTAAATAAATAAGACTCAACTCCCATGAAGAAATTTAGTGTTACTAAGCAACGTAAATGGTGGTGGCTGCTGTCTAGTGCTGTGATCTTGGCAGGGATTATTTCGATGATCTTATCGTGGACAAATCCAGAGATCGGATCGCCGTTACGTCGAGGATTAGATTTTACCGGTGGATCGAAATTACAGTATGAGTTAGACTGTTCGATTCCCAATAATTGCAAACCGATCGATATCGCTACCGTTCGCGAAATTGTCAAAAATCAAGGTATTGCCGACCCGATTATCCAAGTAGTGGGTAAAGATTTAACGGGACTATCGATCAGAACCAAGGATCTCAAGGTTGAGGCTAGAACCAAGCTAGAAGCAGTTTTGAGTGAGAAAATTGGTAAATTCGATCCCCAGAAAACGCAAAGTGATACAGTAGGGCCAACCCTGGGTCAAGAATTATTCCAAAATGGTCTAATCGCGATCGGATTATCATTCGGTTTGATCCTGCTATATCTTACTTTCCGCTTCAAGTTTGATTATGCTTTCTTCGCCTTTGTCGCACTATTCCATGATGTATTTATTACCGTGGGAATGTTCTCGATTTTAGGTTTAGTTGGTGGGGTCGAAATCGATAGTTTATTTGTCGTCGGACTCTTGACAATTATCGGTTTTTCTGTTAACGATACAGTAGTTATTTACGATCGAATTCGGGAAGTAATTAGTAGCAATCCCGACCAACCGATCGATAAGATTGTAGACGATGCGGTCAATCAAACCATGTCTCGATCGATCAATACCACTTTGACGGTTCTCCTGACATTAATATCGATTTACCTCTTCGGTGGCGACACACTCAAGAACTTTGCCTTGTGTCTGATTATCGGCTTTACTGCTGGAGCGTATTCGAGTATTTTCATCGCTAGCACCCTGTTTGCCTGGTGGCGCGAACGACACCCCACAGCACCCAACCCAGCCACAATTGGTACTGAATCCTAATCTACCTTCGCGCTGGGCAGATCGCATCACTCGTTCGTCTTGGATGAGAGGACAATCGATTAATTTCCGCTCTGGCTGAGTTGGAGCGATGACAAATTTGCCATTTATGTCTAAAGTAAATCTATCAGCAGATGCTGAGGCTGATTCAGCAATCGAACTCGATCCAGTTTTTAAAAACCAAGTCGATCGACTCTACCGAGTCACAGTCTACATGAGGTGGATCGTTGTCGGACTATTGTGGTTGACTGTGGGTGCTTACAGTCTCTGGGAATTGCGCTATCCAATCAGTCTGATCCAAGAGTATTTTACCTGGGCTGCGGTCAAATATGGACTGGCTTTTCAGCCAGTGCCAGCATTTGGTTTATGTCTGTGTATTGCGATGATGACAAGTACCTTGGTATGGCAAAGTCGGAATCAGCTCTGGGGATTACCAAAAAAAGAACAGCAGCAATTAATCGAGCAAGTTGGGAAGATTCGCAGGCAAGGTAGCTCTCATCCACTCTGGAAATGGGTCGTGAGGTCAGTTGACAGTTGACAGTTGACAGTTGACAGTTGACAGTTGATAGAAAAGAGTAGTGGAACGACACGACTAAAAACGTGGGTAAAGCGATCGCTCAAAGTATTACTGATTGTATTTTTCGGAGTTTTGAATGTCCACAGTTTTAGTCGTGTCGAGCCAGTAGTGGAACGACACGACTAAAAACGTGGGTAAAGCGATCGCTCAAAGTATTACTGATTGTATTTTTCGGAGTTTTGAATGCCCACAGTTTTAGTCGTGTCGAGCCAGTAGGGTGGGCACTGCCCACCTGTTAAATTCAAGCTAATTTAGTTGCCCATCACCTCGCGCACAATTTTTATGTCATCTCCAACCCTCGACACCCAACATCCGCCAGAACCCAAACTCATCGATGCTTGTGTGCATTGTGGATTTTGTCTCTCCACTTGCCCTAGCTACCGTGTCTTGGGTACAGAAATGGATTCACCACGGGGACGGATATATATGATGGATGCCCTCAATCAGGGCGAAATCGAACTCACACCTGCGGTTGTCAGTCATTTTGATAGTTGTCTTGGTTGCCTGGCTTGTACGACGACCTGCCCGTCAGGAGTGCAGTACGATAAACTAATTACATCGATGCGATCGCAAATCGCTCGCAATCATCCACGTCCGCTAGTCGAACGGTTGTATCGACAATTTATCTTTGGACTATTTCCCTATCCCAATCGGCTGCGGTTATTACTCATTCCGCTATTTATTTATCAGAAGTTGGGCTTACAAAAACTTGTCAGACAGACAGGCATAGTTGAAAAAGTCTCACCCCACCTGGCGGGAATGGAGTCAAATCTACCCGAATTATCCCTAAGCACATTTCAGGATACGATCCCAGCATCAGTTCCGGCACAAGGCACTCAGCGATACCGAGTGGGGATGATTTTAGGTTGCGTGCAGCGGTTATTTTTCGATCGCGTGAATCAAGCTACAGTGAGAGTACTAACTGCCAATGGTTGCGAAATTATCATCCCCCAATCCCAAGGCTGTTGCGCCGCTCTACCCCATCATCAGGGAGAAGATGAGCAGGCAAAAACTCTCGCCCGACAAATGATCGATACTTTCGCCGACACCCACGTCGATGCCATTATTATCAATGCGGCGGGGTGCGGGCATACATTAAAAGAATACGGCGAACTGCTCAAAGACGATCCTGAATACGTTCAAAAAGCGATCGATTTTTCTGCCAAAGTCAGAGATGTCCAAGAGTTTCTGGCTGAAATTAAACTCACCACTCCACTATCACCGATCTCTACGGACAACCTCACTCTAGTCTATCAAGATGCCTGTCACTTGTTACATGGGCAAAAAATTAGCGTCCAACCGCGCCAACTCCTCCAACAAATCCCCAACATTACCCTGACAGAACCTCTCGATGCTGCACTCTGTTGCGGGAGTGCGGGGGTTTATAATATGCTCCAACCCGAAACAGCTAATGAACTAGGGCGACAAAAAGTCAACAACTTAGTCAATACCGGAGCAACAGTTATTGCTTCGGCAAATCCTGGCTGTACCCTCCAAATCGTCAAACATCTGGAAATCCAAGGACATCAGACTCAAATCTTACATCCGATCGAGCTTTTGGATCTATCCATCAGGGGGATTAAATTAATTAATAATTAATAATTGACTGAACGAAGCCGTTGGCGGAGCCTGCCGTTGGCGCAGTCAACGTCACAATTTAAATCCACCGAAAGATCCAGAAATCCCAGAGGCGGAGTGCTAGAGCTGATTTTTCGATCGATAGTCCTAAGAAAATTGGCAACCAAAATACAAATGCTGCTGCCACACTAAAAATGGTAGTCAATCCAGCGATCTGCCATAATTTAGAATTACTTCTCAACCCTAAATCCACTGCCCAAGCTAACCCCATTATCGCAAATAACACGGCACCCATATAGTGGTAAATATACAAGCAGCGAGTTACTCTTACCCAAGGTAGTAAGTTTGCAGCATAATTGACAACGATAAATAAGGGCACACTAATATAATTGAGATTGAGTTTTCCCATCGGTGCCAAAATAGCATCCTCAATTTTGAACATCCTAATTACTAGCCATAACCGCTGGACAATTAGCCAAATCGAGCCAAAAATTGCGACTAAAGCCAACCACCATAATAATGGATTACCCATTGCATGGACATCATAATAGTAGTTGGGTTGATATTCTGTAAAATAGTAAGCAAGCGGGCGCATCATTAGCGGCCAGGTATACCAATTTGCACAATAAGGATGGGTACTAGTACTATTGCCAATTTGTTCGTGATAGTTGAGAATTGCCAGTTGAACATCGATAAAGTTGGGCGTGGGATTCTGAATTAGATGAGGAATCCACAATAAACTATAGGTGATGATGGGTACAATAACTAGGCAGATTAAAATCTCGATCGCGTGAAGATTTGCCAAGCGATTTAATAGAGAATTAGTTAGTAATGCGTACTTGCGATCGGACTTAATTAATTGCCAGATTTTAGCAATTAATAATAAGATATAAACACCGAACAAGAACCACAAACCATTCCACTTACAGGCTGCTGATGCTCCAAATGCCACGCCAGCACCGAGCAGTAATAATAAATGCCGCTTCCTGGAATTACTCGCCATTAACACTAATAACTGTCCCAGTAATCCAAAGAAAACTAAGTAAATATTATTGAGAGCATAGCGGGAATCAATCAAAAATAATCCATCTAAGCTAATAAATAAAGCTGCTAAAAAAGCATAGCTCATCCGCTGATTTAATTGATAAGCTAACGCTGCAACTAGCGGCGGAATCAACGAACCAAAAAAGGCATTCATCCACCGATAACTGAAGGTTGAATGCAGCGAACCTGTCAGTGTATTTGTAGTGTCTTGACCGATTGGTAATCGATCTCCAATCCAAATGCCAATTGCAATCAGATATTGACTTAGCGGTGGATGAGAATTAAAGAACTTGGTATTAGTGAGATAATTATTGGCAAACTTGGCATAATATACCTCATCGAATACAAAGATATTAAATCTACCCAGCCCCCAGAATCGCAGAAAAATTGAGATCGTACAAATAATAACGATCCCCCAAACAGCCAGTTTTTGATTGCTTTCTGTATCTAAATTTAAGCTCATCAATCTATTTAGATGTTAACTGCCAGGGTAGTTGACGGTATTTGAGATAGTAGCCAGCTATACTAATTAATATAATCGTAACTGCCCCGATTCCTAATGGATTGGGTAACCAAAACACGGCATCAATTCGATCGATCTGACCGGATTTTAGTTGCCAAGTCATCTGCCGATTTTCATTGTCGCTACTGACATTAGCACCATTACCACTAATATTTTTAATACCCCAGGGACTTTGCACGCTAAAATCCAAGTCGATCGGATTATTCGCATCGATTGAAACTTTGGGAGTTGTACCGCTCAAAGACTTTGCGGCGATCGATCGCAAATCGAGATCGTAAACCAGATGATTTCGGATAACTACTAAAAAATTACTGCGATCGATTCGCATCACTGCCTTTAATTGGGACTTAGACTCAGCATTGAGATCGGGATTAAAGTAACGATTTACTTTAGTAACTAATTGTTGTGGATTATCGAACGGAATAATTACCCTAAATTCGCGATCGTTTAACCGTTCCAAACGTCCTTGTTCGGCGATTGTCCGTTGCTCGATACTATTTAGCCATGTCTGCACCGCAGTTTGACTAAAACTATTTAATTGCTCACTCAGGTAAATATGCTCGATAATTTCGCCATCGCCGAGACTAGAAAAATGAATCCCAGTATCATACTTAACACATCCAGATAAACTCATGGCGATCGCCAAAAATCCGATTGCCAATTGTCGCCGCATTAAACTCAGCAACCAGGCAGTAAATTTACTCAGTTTAGCGACAATCACGATAATTTTCATAACTTTGTCTCCTCGATCGCAATCCTCGGGTGCGGAGGCTGCGTCCACGATCTTATCAGAATTGTCGATCGTTGTTCTAGAACTAATAACTACAAAAAATCCAGACTTTCTAGTAAATCTGGCGACACTACCGGGATCTAGTTGATAAACATGGTATAATCAGAGGCTTTGCAATTGCTATTGACCTTTGTCTATGAAAGCTCAAACTGCCCGTGAGTTGAAACCTCAAACTATTGCTCGTGAGCTGGCGTTGCTGGCTCTACCGCAGTTATCCAAAGCGCAACAGAAATTAGCGCAAGCCCAACCTCGCCAATTACAGTTGACTCTAGAAGAGATGATGGGCAAGGCGATCTCTACCCTCAGAGAAGAGGCAGATGAGGCATTAGAAGCCGCCACCGCAGAATTACAACGTAGTAACGATCGACTCTTAAATAGTCAAACCCGAGCCAGTGACGTTGAAAGTGCTAGACTGATGACCGCAGAAGCGATCGAATTAGTGCAAAAAGCGATCGAGCGGTTGCGAGATGGCTTGGAAATGCCAGAATTAATCGACAGGTTCAATCGTCCTGATGTCCGTAGTTATACCCTCCAATTATTAGTCAAAACTACCGAAGAAACCGCCGAGATCGACATTCTGCTGAGTAAAAGTCTCATCGATTGGCAGCTAGGACGCTTGCCCAAAATCGATCGAGATATTCTGCGACTCGCAGTAGCTGAAATCGTCTATCTCGGTTTGGAAGAACGCATCGCCATTAATGAAGCAATCGAACTCGCAAAACGCTATAGTGACGAGCAAGGGCGGAAGTTAATTAATGGTGTCTTGCGGCGAGTCACAGAGCACCTAAAATCGGGTGTCTAGTAACGCCTCATCGTCAGGAACTGAGTGTCGGAGATCGATGGTTTCACGCGCTGGTGATCTGCTAGCTTTTTTGGCAACTACCACAATTTCTAATTCATAATTCATCACTCATCATTCATTATGGTTTTTAATTGGTTTCGTCGGAAATTTGATAACTCCGAATCCGAGCAGGTAGATGCGGACGTACCGGAAATAGCAGTTGAAGAAGAAGCGGTAGCAGCACCAGAAACAGCCAATCCAGCGGCAACCGACTACTTAGCCTGGGCAAAAGCCGCCTACGAAAATATTCAGCAGCAGCAGGAATCGCCGTCACCAGCCGCAGCAGTCGCCATCGATGAGCCAGTTAGTGCGGATGAAGATCCGGTAGTCGCCGCAGTAGACTCAGCACCAGCAACACCCCCACCATTAATCGCTAGTGATGAAGATAAGCCAGCACCTCAAACTATTGAGAGTCCTACCGCGCAGAGTATTGACACCACACCCGTAGAAACGCTGCCGATTTGGGCGCGGGATGACCGTCAGCAGCGACTAGAACAGCTTAAGGCTACCGCCATCGAAACTGTCGAACCAGCGGCAGCCACGCCCGATCTCGCCCTCGATGAGGACTTCCTTTGGTCGGCGAAAGTCCTCGCAGATCAAGGACGCACCCCCGAACAAGTCTCCCTCGATGAGATTAACTGGCTCAAGAAATTGCGGCAAGGTTTAGACAAAACCCGCCGGGGATTTGTCAATCAATTTAAAGCACTCATCGGTCAAGGCCCACTCAATCCTGATGCGGTAGAATCGATCGAGACTTTACTCCTTCAAGCCGATGTCGGAGTGGAAGCTACCGACTATGTAATCGAGACATTGCAAGCCAAATTGCGTCAGGAATCCTTACCACCAGAGGAAGCTGTTGCCTATCTCAAGCAAATCCTCCGCGATTTACTCGACAAACCATTTCAATCAAATTACAACCAAGAATTCCTCCCCGTCCAAAATGAATTGAATGTGTGGCTGCTCGTCGGTGTCAACGGAGTGGGTAAGACTACCACTATTGGTAAACTCGCTCACATGAGCCAAGCATCGGGTTATAAATGCCTAATTGCCGCTGGCGACACCTTCCGCGCCGCCGCTGTCGAGCAAGTTAAAGTCTGGGGACAACGTAGTGGCATTGAAGTCATCGCCAATCCCGGTCAAAATACCGACCCCGCCGCCGTCGTTTATGATGCGATTAGTGCGGCTCGATCGCGCGGAACTGAGTTATTATTAGTCGATACCGCCGGACGCTTGCAAAACAAAAAAAATCTGATGGATGAGTTGAGCAAGATCCGCCGGATTATAGATAAACAGGCAACATCCGCTCAGATAGAATCTTTACTAGTACTCGATGCCACTTTGGGACAAAATGGATTGCGACAGGCACAAGTATTTGCCGAAGCAGCAAAATTAAGTGGAGTAGTATTAACCAAACTAGACGGGACAGCCAAAGGTGGTGTAGCTTTGGCAGTAGTCCAACAACTTGGGTTACCAATTCGGTTTATCGGTGCTGGTGAGGGGATCGAAGATTTAAGACCTTTTTCTAGTTATGAATTTGTCGAGGCCTTATTAAGTGGTTAGGAATTGTGAACGATGAATTATGAGCCACAAATGATGTCTGTCGCCGATCTCCATGAAGTAGTCGCAAGTCTCAATCGCCAACAAAAGAAAACTCACGAGCTACTGAGTAATTTGGGTTTTGCCCTGCGGAGCTTTAAAAATCTTAACCAATTTTTGGAATTAATTCCGTTAATGGTGACGCGGGTCACTGATGGTGAAGGTGGGGCAATTATTTTGTTCAAAAAAACCGGACAATTACAAATTCAACAGTTACATTGCCAAGGTGAAAGTAACTGTAACGATCTCCGTCAGCGGATTGAAGCGGCAATTTTCAAGACCATGACTGATGTTTCGGAAGGTAAAGAAGTCATCTTTCATGCTGATTTTTGGGAAAAACTTGAGAGTAGAATCGAACTAGATATCGATTATGAAATCAAAATTTTTCGGACTTCCATTTTACTTGAAAGTGGCGAACGCGGCAGGTTGTACATATTCAGTCGCAATCCAAATTATGAGTGGACACTCGATCGACAAAAGCTTTTACAATTAGTCGCCGATCAGACGGCAGTCGCCATTCATAATGATGAATTAACTGTCGAACTCCGCAAAAAAGAACGACTCGATCGCGAGTTGGAAATCGGTGCTGAAATTCAAGAACGCTTGTTACCAAAGCAATTTCCAGATATTCCCGGCTTAGAACTCGCCGCTTGCTACCTCAATGCCGATCGCGTTGGTGGGGACTATTATGATTTTATTCCTGCTAATTACGATCGACTCACCAACACATCTAGCGACATCAGCACCAACAAATGGAGCATCACCATCGGTGATGTGATGGGCAAAGGCGTTCCCGCAGGGCTAATCATGACCATGACGCGGGGAATGTTGCGCGCGGAGGTACTCAACGGTCATTCGCCCGCCCGCATCCTTCAGCACCTCAATCGCGTCATGTACGCCGATCTCGACAATTCGAGTCGGTTTGTCACGCTGTTTTATTCCGAGTACGATCCGACTACGCAAATCCTCACTTATAGCAACGCCGCCCACAATCCACCGCTGTGCTGGCAAGCCGCAACCGATCGCATTGTCCGATTGGATACCCAGGGCATGTTGATTGGGTTGGATGCTGATTCTCAATACGAGGAGGCTCAAATTCAACTCCAACCTGAAGATACGATTATTTACTACACCGATGGCTTTACCGATGCTGCCAACCAGGATGGGGAAAGATTTAACGAGGATAATCTCATCTATACTTTCCACACCGCCTGTCAACAACGGTTATCTCCCCAAGCCACTCTAGACTATATTGTCTCCACGATCGCCACCTTCACGGGCATTGACAAAGCCAATGGTGATGATATGACAATGGTGGTGATGAAAGTAGGATTGATAATTAAAGCCGATCGGTGAACGGTAGCCGTTGGCGTAGCCTCGCCTTTAGCGATACTGAAAACCTAAAGCCCAAAACCTAAAGCCTAAAACCTAACGTAATTTGTCGATCCATTCTTGGGCTTGTTGATAGCCGCCAGGATCTCTTTGCTGTTGAAATAAACTAGCGGCTTTGCTGAGATCTGCTTTTGCACCACGGCGATCGCCCAAACTATGTCGGCTAATCGCCCGATTATAATAGGCATCAGCGAAATTGCGGTCGCAACGAATCGATCGATTGAAATCGCGAATCGAAGCACCCAAATTGCCAGCCATCGCGTGGACATTGCCGCGTGCATTGTAGGCATCCGCATTTTCAGGTGCTAATGCGATCGCGCGATCTAAATCTTTGAGTGCATCTGAGAGCTTGTTGAGCATCGCTCTAGCAAAACCACGATTGCTATATGCTTCGAGATCCTCGGGATTGGTTTTGAGATACTCCGTATAGTCGGAAATTGCACCAACATAATCTTCCTGCGCCTGTTTTTTCAACCCCTCCTTAAATAAATTGGTAGATTGAACTAGGCTAACTGGAGATCGATCGAGTTCTGGTGTGAGCGTGTAGCCAAATACCCGCTCTGTCTGACTAAATTCAACTGCACCAGTCAGGGCAATGAGGATAGTAGCTGTTTGAATGAGCTTCATAGATTTTACATGTTGAAGACGCACATCTTACATTTTACCAAATTTTCGATCGAAGGTATGGTTTTAAACTTTTAAAACCCATACTCTATTATCCGTCAATTCAGCAACGCCTCAGATTCCATCAAGAGTTGTCAGTGCCAAACATCGCCAAACTGGTATCCACACCAAACCGATTCTCGACTTCAATAATTGTCGTCGATACCATCGCTGCGACCAACTGTTCGGGTGTCACTGCAAATGGCAACCGATGGAGATCGGAATGCGGTTGACAAGCCAGTAGAGCTGCATGATGTAATTGGGCGATCGTGATATCGTTCAATCCCAGATCTGCTAAAGTCTTGGGCAGACCGATCGAAGTGTAAAAATCGAGCAACTGTTGTCTAGCTGTAGCAGCCAATCGATCGCCCTGAAGCATTTCTTGTAGTCGCAATTGGACTAAAATTCCATAAGCCACTTTTTCGCCATGTAAGGCATGGTGAGATCCTGGGAGGTGTGTCAGCCCATTATGCACCGCATGGGCGGCGACAGTGCGACACTGGGCACCACCTAGCCCCCCAATCGCCCCTGCCAGGAGAACGGTGGCATCAACGACTTCTTGCCAGTCTTCACCACCAAAATGGGCAAGCGCGGCTGCTGACTTTTGGAATAAGATATCGCGGAGGACGCGCGCCTGTTGCACAGCGGCAATCAGTAACGTCTGGGAGGAATTACCACTACTGACTGAAGCTTCGTACCATTTGGCGATCGCATCCCCAATTCCCGCGACAAGTGTACGCGGTGAAGCTGTCGCGACGATCCCATAATCGAGGATGAGTAAATCTGGACAGTTGGCGAGGCTGACATCAGATAAGAACGCCCCTGATTCTGAATAAATATTGGATAATGCCGTCCACGCCGCACAAGTGGCTCCAGAAGTGGGAATTGTCACCACTGGCAACCGATTGCGATCTGCTAATAATTTGGCAGTATCCAGACATTTACCACCACCAATCCCAATGATGACATCTGCTTGATGTGTAGTGACGGCACTCATCAATCGATCGAGACTACTTTCACAACAGTCAGGAGTATATCTGGCAGTCTCGATCTCCAATTCGGATCGTTTTAATACCTGTAATTGGCTCAGTTCCAGGCTATGCTCACCACCAACAATCAGGGGGCGCGATCCCAACCGCGCGATCTGCTCGATCGCATCTGTGAGTGCCTGTCGTCCTCGTAGCACACAAGCCGGGGCAACCTGTAAGGAGATGGTAGTAGTATTCTCAGTCATGACTCTCGATCGACAATTGATAATTTAATTATATTTGTTTACCAGTCACACTGGCTGCGGTTGAAAACCGATCCGATGTAAGTGCACAGATTGCCAATGCGTTGGCGGAGCCTCTGTACCAACGCATCGACTGTTACAGTTCTTGACGAGATCGCGATCGCGATCGAGCTGAGTGGTACCATAACAAAAACCTTATAACGAGTAGTTTTATGGCAATCAAACTCACGGGCAAAACACCGATTTTTGGCGGTAGCACTGGTGGTTTACTCAGCAAAGCCGATGTCGAAGAAAAATATGCGATTACTTGGAACAGTCCCAAGGAACAAGTATTTGAAATGACCACCGGCGGAGCAGCGACAATGGTAGCAGGAGATAACATCTTGTACATGGCGCGCAAAGAACAGTGTTTGGCTTTTGCCACTCAATTTCGTAAGTTAAAAATCACCAATTACAAAGTTTACCGCGTTCTACCTAACGGGGAAACTACTTTGCTTCACCCTAATGATGGTGTCTTCCCTGAAAAAGTCAATGCAGGACGGGAAGCGCAAAATAGTGTCGATCGAAATATCGGCAGTAATCCCGAGCCAGCGAAGCTCAAGTTCACTGGCAAAAGAACCATCGATTAGATCGGCGGGACTTTAACAAGCATCGTCAACGAGGTGGGAACTATTGGTTCCCACCTCGTTTCTCGTAATTAAATCGCGATCGATTGAAGTTGTGCAGGATCGTAATCAAGCTTTACT
>JBBRVB010000046.1:0-16385 GCA_038247275.1 Chroococcales cyanobacterium | reverse complement strand
TTCTGGTAGCATGGCAAAAAGTAAAGTTTTGTAAATAAAAACTGACAAATATCCACTTATTCTTTTGAGAATTTAGTAATTATGTCTATTACACTCAAATCTGCTCAGTCAATCTTTGCGAACACTCTCGTTGCTGATGCCGTTCCGGCAGTCACCGCAGCCTTCGACCAACTTAGCGTTGAAGATCAATTAGCACTGCTTTGGTATGCCTATACTGAAATGGGGATTACGATCACGCCAGCGGCGACTGGTTCGGCGAGTATGGTGCTAGCACAGCCCCTGCTCGACCAAATCAAAGCAATGCAGCCTGACGCTCAAACTCAGGTCATGACTGACTTGGCAATGCACACAGACACCCCCCTGTGCCGGACTTTTACGGCATTTCGGATGAATACCAAACTCGGGTTCTGGTATGAATTGGGACAAATGATGAAACAGGGTTTAGTCGCACCAATTCCGGCTGGTTATGTAGCTTCTCCCGATGCGACTGCTTTACTCGAAACTATCAAACAGCTCGATGCCGGTCAGCAAATCACTGTCCTCCGGAATACAGTAGTGAACATGGGTTACGATCCAGCACGCGGTCAAGATTATGACAAACGGGAAGCTGCTTTTGTTACGCCTCGTGCTTTCGCAGAGCGTTCGCGCGCGGCGATTGAAGGTGTAGACAACTATACTGTCTTGAGCTACATCGACAACATGAATGCCTTTGACTTCATGGCGGCATCCAGTCTATTTGTCGAAGAAGGTGCCCTCCAACCGCCCTTCCAAGCTCCAGTGATCGGCCCTGCGGCAATCCTTACCTACATGCGCGAAGAGTGTGTAGGCTTGAAAATGTTACCAGAACGCGGTGTCGTCGAACCGATCGACGATGGTTACACTCAAGTCAAAGTAACTGGTAAAGTTCAAACACCCTGGTTTGGTGCCAGTGTCGGGATGAACATTGCTTGGCGGTTCTTGCTCGATCCTCAAGGTAAAATCTTCTTCGTCGCGATCGATTTATTAGCTTCTCCTAAAGAGTTACTTAACTTACGTCGTGTTTGATCTAGAAATTTAGAAAAAGTAGTGGCTCGACAAGGCTAAAATTGTGGGTATTCAGAACTCTGAAAAATACAACTAGTAATATTTTGAGCGAGATCTTTACCCACGTTTTTAGTCGTGTCGTCCCAGTAGGGTGGGCACTGCCCACCACAAAGGTTTCAGTCAATTTCGATCTGATAAATATTGGCATCCAGCTACTCGATCCACGATCTCGATCGAGCCAAAAGACCCCTCATCAGCTAGTTTGTCGATAACTAGATCGATCTAGTTATCCACGCAACCGGGCAAAGGCAAACCGATCGAGTCCAGCAAGATCGTCGATAATTTCGATATCAGTATAACTACCCTGTTGGGCTAATAATTCAGCAACGATCGCGCCTTGTCCCGCCATCATTTCCACCAGCCAGATCCCGCCGGCTTGAAGATAAGTAGGTGCGGTATCGACTAAAATCCGAATTGCCTCTAAGCCGTCTACACCGCCATCTAAGGCTAGATGAGGTTCATGCTTGCAAACTTCAGGTTGGAGTCGCAACACCTCCTCAGAGGGGATATAGGGCGGATTAGAGAGCATTCCGGCAACCTTTCCCTGGAGCTGTACCAGTGGCGACCACCAACTACCCTGGCTAAACTGGATGCGATCGCTGACATTGAGCCGATTGGCATTAATTTGGGCGATTTCCAGTGCCGCAGCACTACAGTCAACAGCATAAATCTCGGCTGTATGTAAAGTCTTTGCTAACCCGATCGCGATTGCGCCGCTACCAGTACCCAGATCTACCCAAATCCCCTGTTGTTGGGCGCGACTGCTGTGGGCGAGGGCGATATCGATCGCTGATTCGGTTTCGGGACGCGGAATCAATACCGCTGGCGAGACAACTAGCTCAAAATCTCGCCAGAACGTTTTCCCAATTAGATATTGAACTGGCTGGTGCTGCTCGACTCGATCGAGCCATAATGCTGAGAGTCGATCGAGTGACATGGCAAGCTCGATCGATTCACGATCCCCGATCGATTCTAGTCTCAAGGTGAGTCGATCGAGATTGGCGATCGATTGCAGCAACCAATCAATTTCTCGCTCTGGCAGATTGTGAAGTTTAGCAAGCCCTGTTGCCCATTTGCGCCACGTCCATAGTTCTCGTCCAGTTATTAACACTGACTGCACCTATTTTTTTGGCGTAGTTGTCGCTGCGTTACTCCGCTTGGGTTGAGCTGCTTGCAGTTTGCGGATACTAGCGACACTTTCAGCAGAGGGTACTATTACTAACTGCTCCTGTCCGGCATAGTTTTGGGTTTGTAAGTCTGCTAAAACTACATGTAGATAGTTAACCTTGATCTCAGCTTTAGCTACTAGTTTAGGGTCTTTCTTTTTGACTCGTGCCAACCATTGTTGGGCTTGTTGCTTGCTCAGAAATAGTGGTGTCAGATTATTTTCCTGCACGGTGACATACTTATTTTGCTGCTTAATCGCAATCATAAATAGTGGTACTGGGTAGAAAGCATTAGCTTGATAAGGCTTCTTGAGGAGCTGGGCATTTTTGAGCTGCTGCTCGGTTGGGAAAAAGACAAAATTAATGTTCTGAGCTTTTTTCTGAGCATCTACTTGCAATTTATAGATCTCACTCAGCGGTACTATCGTGATTTGAGCGACTTTGCTCTGTTTGGGTTGGTCTTTTTTGAGTTTGTTTAAAAAAGTTGTGGCATCTTTTAATTCCATAAATACGGGCGTAATCATCCGCGTCTTGCCAGCAGCCGTGACATTCTGCTGCAAGAAATTTCCCGTACCATTGGTGATTGTAAATACGGGTACTTGTTGGAGCTTCTCGACAATTTTAGCTTCGCTCAAAGCTTGCGCTGGCATCGGGGGGAGGGCGACGAGCGGTAAGCTCATGCTCAAGAGTGCGATCGGCAGAATTAAAGACTTTAACATTTGGTAATCCTAACAAAGAACTAGTATTTGTCATCCTTGGTGTCTATTCGATCCAGACTGACACATCGATCGAGTCGATCGCATTTCACATCAAGGAGCGACAATACCTATGGACTGTTATCTTAGCTGATTGTTTCCACTCGATCGATACTATTCATCCAAAAATGGGGCTAACCATACAGTTAGCCCCATTTTTAGAGTTTTAATAACTTAGTAATTTACTCCCCGGGCAAGATTCGAACTTGCGACCAGTCGATTAACAGTCGACCGCTCTACCACTGAGCTACCGAGGATTATGTAATGTGCTTTTAGGCATCTTACTTATATTATCACCATAGCTTTAAATTTGGCAAGTAGATATTTGAACTTTTTTTGCGTTAAATTAAGACAGTGCGATCTGGGAAAGCGGTACAACTGCATCCAATCGTCGATAATAGCCGTAGGCGGAAGATCGAACCTCGGCGATCTCACAAGACAATCTGAGTGTATTGATGAATTTAGTTACTACCGTGGCTTTCTGTAATTGCACGATCGCGCTGCTGGTAGTAATAGTGACGACTTGGATCGTTGGGCTTCGCAAGCAAGCAGTCGCTGTAGCTGATTGGTGCGATCGATGGCACGGGAAATGTGACAAACTATTGCCTGTCGAGTCGTCAACTGCACTACCCCTGGCTACTGACATTGCCGAACGTCGCGCCCAGATCCGCCACCTGCGCCAGCTTTATCAACAACAATTACTCACATTCGATCGGCTCCAATCCCTGATCTCCATTGTCGGTGTTGCTAGATCTGTGCTCCGCAGACGACGCTAAATCGTACTTTCAACATCTCGCGTTGACTTCATCTAACTTAGCGCGAATTGCCTGAATATCCTGCCACATCAACCATTTTGGCTTACCGACATCAGGAGCGGGGTTGCGTAATAAATATGCTGGGTGAAAAATCGGCATACACCATCGACCTTCCCATTCAATCCAGGTGCCGCGAATCTTAGTAATCCCGTCTTTTTTGCCAGTAATCGCGCGAACTGCGGTCGCACCTGTTAATAAAATAATCTTCGGATCTACCAACCGGATCTGTTCGAGTAAATAGGGTTTGCAAGCCGTAACTTCGGCGGGAGTGGGGACGCGATTTTCGGGCGGACGACAGCGGACGACATTGCAGATATAGACATCTTGCTCGATCGATAGTTTAACCGCCGCCAGAATTTTTTCGAGTAGTTGACCCGATCGACCGACAAATGGTAAACCTTGTTCGTCCTCATTTTGCCCTGGCCCTTCCCCCACAATCAAGATCGGTGCTGTTTGGTTACCTCTACCGACAACCGCATTAATCCGCGTATTCCCCAATTCACAGCGATGACACACCTGACAATGACCCGCCAATTGAGTCAGACTGCCATAAGTGCCGGCTGGAATCGGGATTTTGCTACTGGTGGGAATCAGCTCGAAGCTCTCAACTGGCAAAGACTCGGCTGGCGAACTGGTTTCGATTTGACCGAACAGGTTTAATTGAGATTCTGGAGACATGGGGGATAATTGATAATTGATAATTAATAATTATTAATTAATAGCTTGAGGACTTTGTGCCTTTACGTTCTAACATTTCCCATGCCAACTTGGCTGCACCGGTGATGCCAGCCTGATTGCCTAGTTGTGCCTCGATCAGTTGGAACCCTGGGCGCGAAACTGACATGACGCGTCGCTCGATTTCTTGTTTGGCTGCTGGTAAAAAATACTCAGCATTAGCACTAATCCCACCGCCAACGATCGCGACTTCTGGGGTGAGAATATAGAGGATACTCGCTAAACCAATCCCTAAATTCCGACCGTAATTATCCCAAAATTCTAACGCATCTCGATCGCCTGCTGCCGCCATTAGCCCCAATTCTTGCGGCTCTTTGCCAGTCATTCGCCGAATTGCTTGTGCAGACAGAAATTGTTCGAGCGAACCATTATTACCACTCTTGCAAGGATGTCCGGTTGGGACGAAGGTAATCAACCCCAACTCCCCACCACTCGCCGCATGTCCGGTAAATAATCCCCCATTGATAAATACCGCCCCACCGACACCAGTACCCAAAGTAAGTAACACCCAATTGCGATAGTGTCGCCCCGCACCTAGCCAATTTTCCCCCATCCCCGCACAGTTGCCATCATTACCGACGATCGTGGGGATGCCGCCGGTGCGAGACTGAATCAACGTCGCTACGGGAATATCGATCCAGCCTTCCAAATTAATCGCCATCTTGGCAACTCGTCCCACTGGATCTGCTGGTCCTGGTGTACCCACGCCGATCGCGCTAATATTAGCCAGACCTGGTGCTAATTTCTCGATCGCATAAACGATCGTGTCGATCGTCTCATCGGGATAGGCTGGCTGTGGTGTGGGTACTGATAATGACTGAAGACATTTACCATCAGCGGTAAATCGTCCTAATTTAATCGCCGTACCACCTAGATCGACACCGATTACTTCTGTCATGAGTTAGGGAATAGGGGATAGGGGGTAGGGAGTAGGGAATGGCTACCAATTAACATTGTCAATCATACATTTACACTATCCCCTAGTTTTGGGATTAATTAACTCACTCAACCCCTCACCCAATAGCGATAAACCCGTCACCATCAGCGATAATGCCAAGCCTGGAAAGAGAGTCGTCCACCAAATCCCGGTCGAAAGTGCGGGGAGAGCTTGCTTGAGATCGTGTCCCCATTCTGCCACCTCAGCGGGTAAACCCAAACCGAGAAAACCCAACCCACCGAGAACTAAGATGGCATCAGCAGCATTGAGTGTAAATAGCACGGGGACGCTTTGCACCACATTAGCAAATAGATACTTGGTCAAAACGTGGCGGGTAGATGCACCTAAAGCCTGGGCTGCTTCGACAAACATTTGCATTTTCAAACTCGCCGTCTGATTGCGGACTACCCGAAAATACTGGGGAATATAAGAAATACTCAACGCGATCGCGGCATTGAATACACCTTTGCCTACGATAAACGCTAAAGTTACCGAGAGGAGTAGCCCTGGTAACGTGTAAATTGTATCCATGACAAATAGCAGCACTCGATCGAGTCTGCCGCCCAAATAGCCGCTGACCATGCCCAGTGGCACACCAATTAGCAAACTCATCAAAGTTGCCAGAATTACGACCTGGAGAGCCGCCTGAGTGCCAAAGAGCGTCCGTGAGAAGACATCGTATCCCTCCCGACTCGTCCCAAACCAATGCTGCCAGGAGGGTGCCTGGTTGATCGGATTGTAGGGCGGCATCGCCGCACCTAATAAATCTTGTGGATCTTGCAGTAAGCCAACCGCTTGTAATAGTGGTGCGAATAAAGCGATCGCAATAAAACTAAGCGTAATCAGTAATCCTAAGCCTAGTAGCTGAGTGGAAAGTCGATCTTGGCGGCGATCGAAGAGTTGTTTGATAGATCCAATTGAGATTTTGCTGGCAGCCATGAGCATACTTGCGGCGATCGGAGAATGGTTCAATTACTATAAGCCAATCAGTCCGCTAAATGCGATCGAGTTCGATCGATGCTCCAGGGGAGAGACCACTTCTGCTAAGGTAGAGGCTACGCCGACGGTGCCAGCCGTGCAAGTAGCAAGTCTGCCAACGACTGTAGCTAGCTAGTACGGTAATAGTGTATGATGTGTATGGATTTACCTGGAGAGGTGTCCGAGTGGTTGATGGTGGCTGACTCGAAATCAGTTTTAGGGTTACACCTAACGGAGGTTCGAATCCTCTCCTCTCCGTATCAGTTGAAATAGCTGTGATGTTAGCAGACCGACCTCTAATTTATGTTACGGGGTCGATCGGCAGCACACTGGACATTTTACAGTGGTGCTAGAAATTACACATCCTCCTCAGCTAGCCGATGATTATTACTATTACTGCACTCAAGGGTGGTGTCGGCAAGACAACCACCTCGGTTCATATTGCCGCCTACTTACAAGAACATGCCCCCACATTGCTCATTGATGCCGATCGTAACCGTTCGGCATTAGTCTGGTCGAGAGAGGACAAATTACCTTTTGTCGTGGCATCTCAAGCTGGTGCCACCGCAATTATCAGCAAGTATACTCACATCATTACTGACACCCAAGCCCGCCCCGAACAAGACGAGCTAAAAGACCTCGTCGCCAGTAGCGATCTATTGATTGTCCCCACGACTCCCAATCATCTCGATATCGATACCACGATTAAAACTACTGAACTATTAGAAGCCTGGGGCGCAAAATACAAAGTATTGCTGACTCAAGTAGACTCACGCACCAAAACTGGACGTGCAGCTAAATCCATTCTTGAAGAGGCAAAAGTACCACTGTTTAGAACCGAAATTCCCCTGCTTGTTGCGTTTGAACGAGCGTCTAGTCGCGGAATTATCATTCGCGATTGTATCGATCCTCGCGCCCAATTTGGTTGGTCTAAATATCAAGCTATTGGCAATGAAATCTTAGGATAAAATCTAGCCAGGTCGTGTGCGTCAAGACAAGATAGGGGTAATATTCCAAGAACGCACTTTTCGTCTTGACTGAAACGCCACACATCAAAATTTTATCTATTACCAAATATAGCCGAATTAGCTAAACTAATGTTGAGAGACTTTAGTGTTTAAAGTCAACTAATAGTTACGATTAAATACCATTTTCTTTCCTCACGGGTATTTTTAGTTTAATAGGAATTTTTAATAAGTAGCTTGACTTATCTAGGGAATTCTCTATTTGGAGATCTCCTAAAAATTGCAGTCGATGTATTCCCGATCGCTTCGAGTTGTAGCGAATCAGTTATTAGTCTAAATCTCGATCGAATTTGGAGATTTTGTATTATATAAATACGCAGTCACTGAGACATTAGCACTAAGATTTCACCTAGATAATTGTGTGTGAAAGATAAAATTAAGCTATATGGCAAATCAGCTATTAGTCTCAATCTCGATCGAATTTGGAGATTTTGTATTGTAAAATACACAGTGACTGAGATATTGGCATTAGGATTTCACCTAGGCAATTGTGTGTGAAGGATAAAATCAAACCATATGGCAAATCAGTTTGGGCGACGGAGATTCATTATTTTGGGTGGTGCTGGAGTTGCAGGAACGCTGCTGCTTAAGGCCTGTGGCAATACAGCGTCTACTCCAACAGCAAGCCCAGGTGCCAGCCCGAGTGCTGCTCCAGCCGCAGATGGCGCAAAAGGGATCAAGGTAGGGGTGCTGTATTCAACCACAGGTTCGATCGCGATCGTTGAAAAATCACTACAAGATGCGACGTTTCTGGCGATCGATCAAATCAATGAAGGTACCGGACCTTGGGCGGGCAAGAAGGGCATTGATGGACAAATGCTGGAAAAGGTAGTTGTCAACCCTGACTCCAACTGGGATTTGTACAACCAAATGTCGAAGCGACTAATTGATGAAGATCAAGTTGTTTGTGTACTGGGCTGCTACACTTCAGCTAGCCGCAAATCAGTTCTCCCAGTATTTGAAGAGAAAGATAAACTGCTCTATTACCCTGTCTACTATGAAGGGAATGAATGTAGCTCGAACGTTTTCTACACTGGGGCTGCACCGAACCAACAAATTACTGATTCGATTCCTTACTGTATCAAAAACTTTGGTAAGAAAGGCTTCTTTATTGGTTCTGACTACATCTATCCTAAAGAAAGTAATCGGATTGCTAAAGCCGAGTTAGTTAATGGTGGCGGTACGGTTGTGGGGGACGAATATGCGGCCCTCGGTACGACCGAATTTATCACGATTATCAACAAAATTAAGCAAGCCAAGCCTGACTTTATTTTAAGCAATCTAGTGGGCGATAGCATTCCCGCCTTTTACAAGCAGCTCAAAGATGCCGGAATCACTTCCAAACAGATTCCGATTATGGCATTTCCCACCACAGAAGAAGAAATTCAGGCGATGGGGCCAGAATTCGCTGAAGGACACTTTACTAGTTTCAACTATTTTCAATCAGTTGATACGCCTGAAAATAAGGCATTTATAGAACAATTCCAGGCGAAGTTTGGCAAGGAGCGCGTTACCAACGGGGTGATGGAAGCAGCTTATATCCAGACCTTTTTCATGGCACAAGCAATGGAAAAATGCGCGAAGGAAAAGAAAGAATTTACTACCGCTAATCTGCGCGAAGCAACTAGGGGACAAGAGTTTAAAGCTCCTCAAGGAACTGTAAAATCCGACCCCGATAACTATCATACTTACCTGTATTCCCGCATTGGTAAGTGGAAGGCAGATGGACAGGCTGAAATTGTGTTTGCGACCAAGGCTGCGGTGAAACCGATTCCGTGGAGTCAAGCGTTGTATAAAGGTCGGATGTGCGTTCACAAAACCCCCGATGTTCGCGGTAATTCGATCGTTGAGACGAAAAAACCCATTCCAGTCGCATTCTTAGATAAGCCCTAAACTGCTGACAATTAATCATCTCCGATCTCTTGCGAGATTCGGAGATGAGAGCATTTACACCACACCAACCGCTCCACATTAGCAAATTATGAACGTGTTGCCATTTAATGCCATCTCTTCGTTAATTTACTTAGCCGAAACCAGTCCGCCAGCAAAAGCGATCGATCCGGTCGCAATTACCAATCAGCTTTTGAATGGGGTTGGTATTGTTGGTATTTTACTCTTGACTGGGTTGGGACTCTCGATCACGTTTGGAGTGATGCGGATTATCAACCTCGCACATGGCGAATTCATCATGCTCGGTGCATACACAACCTTTGTATTGCAGAGTAATTTTAAAATGGACTTGTTGATGACAATTCCATTTTCTTTTTTATTCACCGCTCTAGTCGGCGCGCTGGTAGAAGTAACCATCGTCAGACGGCTATACGGACGCGCGATCGAAACTCTATTGGCGACCTGGGGACTGAGTATCGTGCTGCAAGGGGTGGTGAAGCTAATTTTTACCGCTCAACTCAAATATGTCAAATCACCGCCCTATATTCGTGGTAATTGGACACCATTTACAATAGGCGAACAAGCGATCGAGATTTCTTACTACCGCTTGTTTATCATCTTTATGGCACTACTACTGTTCGGAATTACAGCGTATTTACTCTATGGTACGACTTTAGGTCGAGAAGTCCGCGCAGTGACTCAAAATCGCGAAATGGCAAAGTGTCTGGGGGTAAATACCAGTCTGGTAGATATGCTCACATTTGCTTATGGGTGCGGACTAGCTGGAGTTGCCGGGACAGTCATCGCTTCGCTCAAGAGTGTCGCCCCAGCGATGGGACAAGATTACTTGGTCGATGCCTGGATGACAGTGGTGGCAGGAGGTGTGGATAAGTTAGTCGGCGTGTTGGCGGGTGCAGTTTTGATTGGTGAATCCAATGCCGCGATCGCATATCTACTCAACGATCCTACCGCTAGAGTCATCGTCTTAGCTGCGGTCATCGTCCTCATTCGCTACCGCCCAGAAGGTCTATTTACAGTTCAAAAACGTGGCTAAAATCTCCATCCAGATATTTTGTCAACTAGAGCTAATCTAACGGAGGGTTTAAAATGGCACAAGTAATCGGTCAAATTCAACAGTCGAGCTTTATTCCGAAGAAATGGCAGATTATCAATTTAGTAGCTTTACTAATGCTGATAATTTTCCCATTTGTAGCTGGCACCTTTCAGACTAACTTAATGGCAAAATTGCTGTTGTTTGGTGTACTGGGTGTTTCGCTAGATCTAGTGTGGGGCTTTACCGGGATTTTGAGCTTTGCTCATGGAGTCTTTTTTACATTGGGGGGATATGCCGTGGCATATTATCTCAAGCTGAACCTATCTGCTACTGCTAATAATTATGGTGGTAGTATTCCAGATTTCATGGTGTGGAACGGCTTAAAAGAGTTGCCGTGGTTCATTGCCCCATTACAATTTTTTCCAGTGGCGATCGTGGCGATGGTAGCAATCCCAGCGGGTTTTGCTTATGCGATCGGGTCGTTTATTTTTCGGTCTAAAGTCAGTGGTGTCTATATTACTGTAATTACCCTGGCGATCGCGTCAGCATTGACTACTTTCTTTGTGAGTCAGCAAGCTTATACAGGTGGCACCAATGGGATTACTGATGTCTCAAAGCTGATTTTGTTTGGGATGGTTGTGCCACCAATTGGCATCTATTTTATCATTCTGGCTTTTGCAGCTTTGACACTCGCGGGTAGTTGGTGGCTAACAAAATCTAATTTTGGATTGATTCTTCGCTCGATTAAAGAGAACGAGCAACGTATTTCCTATTTAGGTTACGATGTTGCTAGTTTCAAGATTTTTATTTGGACGCTTTCGGCGGCAATTGCGGGGATCTGCGGTGGATTATTCGTCCCGCTCAACAATTTTATTTCACCAGTATATCTAGGCGTAGCCTTTGGGACTCAGATCGTGATCTGGGTAGCTGTTGGCGGACGCGGTACGCTATTTGGGCCAATTATCGCCGCAATTTTATTAGGACAGCTCCAGAATTCAGTCGATCGGATTACTCAAGATTGGCAGTTGATTGTTGGCATCATTCTGGTGGTAGTAGTTCTATTTCTACCGGATGGACTGATGAGCTTGTTACCAAAGAAGCTAATTACGAGTGATTCTAATAAATTAGAGAAAAATTAAAACTAAATGTATGATGAGTTCGGAAGCATCTGTTTTATCAGTCAAAGATCTCAAGGTAGTTTTCTCTGGTTTCAAAGCACTGAAGGGTGTTGATTTGGAGGTGGGTAAGAATGAAATTGTGACCATCATTGGCCCCAATGGAGCTGGTAAGAGTACATTACTCGATGCGATCGTGGGAAAATCTCCGGTAGCTTCAGGACATGTCTATTATCAAGGTCAGGAGATTACCAATAAAAATTCTTACGAGATCGCCCGCATGGGTATCGGTCGCAAATTTCAAAACCCGAATGTCTATAATGAGCTGTCAGTGTTCGATAATATTCTACTGGCACTCAAAGGTACTCATGGTGTATTTTCATCCATCAAAGCCAAACTCACTGCTGCCAAGAAAGATAAGATTATCAGCGTACTCGATCGGATTGGACTGTTGGAACAAGGCTATGCTAAAGTTTCCTCTTTATCACACGGACAAAAACAGTGGGTCGAGATCGGGATGGTACTCGCTCAAGATCCAGCAGTAGTACTACTAGATGAACCAACTGCGGGGATGACTGCCGATGAAACCTATGCAACTGGGGAGATTATTAAGACGCTCGCTGCCAACCATTCCCTAGTCGTGATCGAGCATGACATGGAGTTTGTCAAACAAATTGCTCAACGACTTGTCGTTCTCCATCAAGGTGAAAAGTTGACCGAAGGCTCGGTGAGTGAAGTCCAATCAAATCCCAAGGTAATTGAAGTATATTTAGGACGCGAACAAATTAATGCTGCTTGAAGTAAATGATGTAACTGTTTCTTACGGACAAACACCCGTTTTATTTGGTGCCAATCTTGCTGTTAACCGAGGTGAGATTGCCTGTATCCTCGGTCGGAATGGGGTCGGTAAAACTACGCTCTTGCGTAGTATCATTGGCTTAAATAAGGTGATGTCAGGTAATATCATCTTTGACATTCAAAATATTACGCGGTTGCCGATCTTTAAACGTGCCCGTGCTGGGATTGCGTATATTCCCCAGGGTAGAGAAATCATTCCTTATCTATCGGTGTTGGATAATCTCAAACTGGGACTGTCGGCTGGAAAGAAGAAATCTAGCAAGATTCCCCATGAAATTTTTGAGTTCTTTCCCATGCTTAAACAGCATCTCAATCGTCAAGGTGGCTTATTGAGCGGCGGACAGCAACAGCAATTAGCCATTGCGCGGGGATTGATGAGCGATCCCAAGATTATGCTCCTCGATGAACCAACTGAGGGGATTCAGCCGTCGATCGTGCAGGAAATTGAGGAAACTTTAAAGCGGATTAATCGGGAGAAAGGGATTACCCTGATCGTCGTCGAGCACAAGGTTGATTTTGTGCGGCAGATCGCTCATAAGTTCTTCATTATGGAGAAAGGTGTCGTGGTAGTAGATGGTGCAACAGCCGAGCTGACTGATGATTTATTTCATAAGTATCTTGCTGTTTAGGGTGATTACTCATCGGGAAAAACTATGACTCGAACTTTAGTTGGCAAGGTGACCTCACTGTGGCGGTATCCCGTTAAATCCATGCTGGGCGAACAATTAGAGACAGTAGATGTCATCCCTACAGGTTTATTGGGCGATCGAGCCTATGCCCTCTGGGATCGCCAAACTCAGCGGATTGCTAGTGCCAAAAATCCTCACAAATGGGCGAAGTTGCTAAAATTTCAGGCGACATTGGTAGATTCGCCCCACCCTCAAGCCGCGATGCCGCCCGTAAGATTTGCGTTGCCGGATGGTAATGAGGCTACTAGCCATGACAGTAATATCGATCGGATTTTGTCTCAATTGCTAGGGCGAGATGTCGAGCTATTGACTGCGGTGCCAGAAACACCCAGTTTAGACCAATATTGGCCAGATCTCGAAGGAGCCGCAAATCGGGATACAATTACGCAATTATTTATGCCTGCTGGCACTTTTTTTGACTCCTGTCCGATTCATGCCATTACAACTGCAACTCTGGCTCGATTACAGCAGCTTTATCCTGAAGGGCAATTTGAGCCAGCGCGGTTCCGTCCGAATATGCTGATCGAGCCAACAGTTACAGATAGCACCTTTGTTGAAAATGACTGGGTAGGCAGCCAGATGACGATCGGTGATGAGGTGTGCCTGAGCATCGATACCGCCTGTCCTCGTTGCGTCGTGACGACGGTAGCCCAGTCCGATCTGCCGACTGACTTGAATATCTTGCGGACAACGGCGCAACACAATAACTCGATCGCGGGGATTCGCGCCTCTGTCTTGCAGCCAGGGATCGTCCAGTGCGGCGATCTAATCTGGTTGGAGTAAATAGCCAGCAGCCACCCGCGCCCTCAGCAGATCGACTGCCGAGCGATTTAGGAAAAATAGTCTGAAGTATTACAATTCACCTTACGATGTTTAACTCAAGGAGCTTTCGTTTGGCACATCGACTGTTATATTTGACATAGATGATCCGTCGATGTCAAATCATGAGCAAAAAATATATTTTAGTTACGGGTGGAGCCGGATTTATCGGTTCCAACTTTGTGTCCTTAATCCTCAACTCTACCGATCTGAGCGTCGTCAATTTGGATAAATTGACCTATGCCGGAAACCTCGCCACGATCGAGCAGTTTGCAGCTAGCGATCGACATATCTTTGTCAAAGGGGATATCGGAGATCGGCAACTTACCGACAATTTACTTACTAAATATCAACCCCACGCGATCGTCAACTTTGCAGCGGAAACTCATGTCGATCGATCGATCGATGGGCCAGCCAGTTTCATTGAGACTAATATTAATGGTACCTTTAATCTATTAGAATCAGCGCGGCAATATTGGAAAGAACTCAGCCCCGCAGATCGGACTAGATTTCGCTTTTTGCACATTTCTACCGATGAAGTATTTGGCTCTCTCACCGCCGATGAGCCAGCATTTACCGAACTAACTCCCTACACGCCCAATAGCCCATACTCTGCATCCAAGGCTAGCTCAGATCATTTAGTCCGATCGTACTTTCATACCTACGGACTGCCAACTTTAATTACTAATTGCTCCAATAATTATGGCCCTTATCAGTTTCCTGAGAAATTGATTCCGCTGACGATTCTCAATGCCTTGGCGGGTAAACCGTTGCCGATCTATGGTGACGGTCAGAATGTGCGAGACTGGCTCTATGTTGAAGATCACTGTCTGGCGATCGCCTTGGTACTAGCTCAAGGTACCATTGGTGAAACTTATAATGTCGGTGGTAATGCCGAACGCGATAACCTCTGGCTGGTCAAACAATTGTGTGCGATCTTGGACGAACTATTACCCACCTCGCCAAATTGTCCCCACGATAAGTTAATTCAGTTTGTCACAGATCGCCCCGGACACGATCGCCGCTATGCGATCGATTTTACCAAGCTCAATCAGCAACTCGGTTGGGAGCCACAACAAGATATCAACTCTGGCTTGCGTCGGACGGTGCAATGGTATATCGACAACCAAAATTGGTGTCAGACTGTCACCGTCGATAAATATCAGCAACAACGCTTGGGAGTAGCCGCATGAAAGGAATTATCTTAGCTGGTGGCTCTGGGACGCGGCTGTATCCGCTGACACGGGTGATTTCCAAACAACTGATGCCCATCTATGACAAGCCGATGATTTATTATCCCTTGTCTACACTGATGCTAGCCGGCATCCGGGAAATTTTGATTATTTCTACCCCCCACGATTTGCCGCTATTTGAAGAGTTATTGGGTGATGGCTCTGGGCTGGGTTTAGCGATTAGTTATGCCCCACAGCCCCAGCCAGAGGGTTTGGCGCAAGCTTTTATCATCGGCAAAGAATTCATCGGCAATGATTCAGTCGCGCTGGTATTAGGTGATAACATTTTTTATGGCGATAGCTTGAGTGTCAGTCTCCAACAAGCAGCTAACTTAACCAAGGGTGCGATGGTGTTTGGCTACTATGTCAGCGATCCATCGCGGTATGGTGTGGTTGAGTTTAATGGCGAGGGTGAAGCAGTATCGATCGAGGAAAAGCCGCTCCATCCTAAGTCTAATTATGCCGTAACTGGTTTGTATTTTTATGACAATCAAGTCGTCGATATCGCCCACAGTATCTCACCTTCAGCACGCGGCGAACTAGAAATAACCTGTGTCAACCAGCAATATCTGGACATGGGACAGCTCAAAGTTGATAAACTCAGTCGCGGTACCGCCTGGTTGGATACAGGAACCCACCACAGTTTGCTCCAAGCATCAGTCTTTGTCGAAACGATCGAACAGCGTCAAGGCTTAAAAATTGCCTGTATTGAGGAGGTAGCGTTTCGGATGGGCTATATTGATGCCAACCAGTTGGTGAGGATCGGGAAAACGATGGCAAAAAATGCTTACGGTCAATATTTACTCAAATTAGCCATCGAAGGAGCATAACCAATTATGGAAATAATTAAAACTTTGATTCCTGAAGTGATTGTCCTCGCACCGCCAGCATTTAGCGATAGTCGCGGCTACTTTCTCGAAACTTATCAACAAAAAAAGTACGCAGAATTAGGTATAAATCTGCCATTTGTTCAGGATAATCAATCCTATTCTACCAAAAATGTCTTAAGGGGATTGCATTTTCAACTCCGTTATCCCCAAGCTAAATTAGTCCGAGTGACCCAAGGCATTGTCTTTGATGTCGCGGTAGATATCCGTCGCAATTCGCCAACTTTTGGTAAATGGCATGGCGAGATTCTATCTGCTGAAAATCGCAAGCAGATGTATGTCCCTGAGAATTTTGCTCATGGTTTTTGCGTACTTAGCGATAGTGCAGAATTTTTGTACAAGTGTAC
>JBBRVB010000045.1:0-16386 GCA_038247275.1 Chroococcales cyanobacterium | reverse complement strand
TATTACACCAACACGATCGCGATCTCTAGCTAGCGATCGAGCATCAATTAACAGCCACTATTTCAGCGATCGCATCCCAAACTAACATCAGTTTGGGTGCAATCAAGAACAGATTGTCAAGAGCTAAAGGATGATGATTGACCATGATTTGACTACTAAATAGCCCGACTAGTCGCTCTTGACTAGTCGGGCTATTCAGATAATTAGGCGATTCAATCGGCTCTACAGCATCGGCGCAAACTGAGGCTTCTCAGGTACCACTGTATACTCAGCAACGATTTGGCGGAACTCATCACCATCGATGGTTTCTTTTCGATTAAGATATCGACCAATCGATCGACGACCGTGCGATTTTCACGCATGATTTGGAGTGTTTCCTGATGGCAGCCAGCAACGATCTCGCGCACTTGTTGGTCGATTTGAGCGGCTACTTCATCAGAGTACTCAGAGCGCGCGCCCCAGTTACCACCCAAGAAGACTTCACCGGATTGGCTCTCCAGCGAGAGCGGGCCGAGTTTGGACATCCCAAAGCGGGTGACCATTTGGCGGGCCATTGAGGTAACTTGCTGCAAGTCTCCACCAGCACCAGTTGTGACTTCCGAGTCACCAAAGATCACTTCTTCGGCGGCACGTCCACCCAGAGCACCACAGATCCGAGCGCGGAGTTGAGTGCGGGAGATCAGAGATTGATCTTCAGATGGTGTGAACCAAGTCAAACCAGCAGCTTGTCCACGCGGGATCAGAGTTACTTTTTGGAGTGGGTCGTGAGCGGGGATGAGTGTTGCCACGATCGCGTGTCCAACTTCATGGTAAGCAATCAGACGTTTGCTTTTGCCATCGACTAATGGCGTACCTTCCATCCCAGCGACAACCCGATCGACTGCATCATCGATTTCGAGGTTGGTTATCGCATCTTTGCGACGACGAGCGGTAAGAATGGCGGCTTCATTGAGCAAGTTGGCTAAGTCAGCACCACTAAACCCAGGAGTCCGGCGGGCAATTGCTTCTAGCGAAACACCTTCACCTAATTTTTTGTTCCGAGCGTGAACGCCGAGGATTTCAATCCGTCCAGCGATATCGGGTGGATCTACCTGTACTTGACGATCGAATCGACCGGGACGGAGTAGAGCCGAGTCTAGTACGTCAGGACGGTTAGTTGCGGCGATAATGATGATTCCGGTGTTACCTTCAAAACCATCCATCTCAGTGAGCATTTGGTTGAGGGTCTGTTCGCGTTCGTCGTTACCACCACCGATACCCGCACCACGTTGACGACCAACCGCATCGATTTCATCGATGAAGATAATACAAGGAGCGTTTTCTTTAGCTTTTTTGAACAAGTCACGGACGCGGGAGGCACCCACACCGACAAACATTTCGACGAATTCCGAACCAGAGATACTAAAGAATGGTACGCCAGCTTCACCCGCGATCGCTTTGGCAAGTAAGGTTTTACCAGTACCGGGAGGACCGACGAGCAATACACCTTTAGGAATCTTGGCACCTACAGCGGTAAAACGTTCGGGTTGCTTAAGGAAAGTGACCACTTCTTGGAGTTCTTCTTTAGCTTCGGCAATACCCGCGACATCATCAAACATGACACCAGTCTTGGCATCCATTTGAAACTTCGCTTTGGATTTGCCAAAGTTCATTGCTTGACCGGGACCACCGGGCATATTATTGGAACGGCGGAACAGTAAGAACAAACCACTAATCAGCAGTGCTGGGAAGACTAAGTTACCCAAGAAACCCCAAACAGCACCATCATTCCGAACTGGGTGGCTGTCAAAGGAGATATTTGCATCTCGGAGTCTCGCAATTAGTTCTGGTGAATTTATTGGTAGATCGACCCGGAGGCGTTGCATCCGATTTTCGAGATCTGGATCGACTGCTTCGACGATCGCGGTTCTACCACCATCATAGAGGTCAACAGCTTTCACTCGGTTGGCATCGAGGTACTCTAGGAACCTGCCGTAAGTCATCCGAGTACTTGCTGTATTTTTGCCAACTTCAGCAGTGACGGGTGTGAATGCCCCTTGCCAGACGAAAAAGCCAATTACAAGGGCGGGAGTCGTCCACAGTAGTGCCTGTTTCCACGAAAACTTCATAAAATTGTGTGCCTTTTGATAAGAGGTGACAGCGATCGGTTAACAGTTTTTAAATTTCAGTTTGTCTTAAGGTTACGCTTAAAAATTTCTGAGAACATATCTTAATTAAATTTAACGTAATTCTCAGATTTCGGAAAGGGGGGGATCGAGGGGATAGGGGATAGGGGATAGGGGATAGGGAATCAGATGATAGGATGGGCACCGCCCACCATCTAGGCTTTAAGTGATTTCACTGCCATGAATTTCATGAATTTTTACAAAATAAATTCACCCTGAGCAGTTTTGATGACTCGACCGCCGATACTGACCGGACAGCGATCTGCTGTATAGTCAGCCCGAAGATAAAGTAGTGAGGCTCTACCAAGCTCTACACCTTGCTCGACAGTGATGTCCACCTTGGGAGTCCCAAAGTATTCATGCTTGGCAAGATACGCTGCCAGACAACCATTGGCACTACCTGTCGCCGGATCTTCAGGAATCCCAAAACATTCGGTGAAGACACGAACGTGTAACTGCCGATCTGGATCGATCGTCTCACGGCAGAATACCAGAATTGCTTGGGCGGGTAGATTTGCGACAGCTTTGGCGTATAGGTCTAGATTCAATTTGGATTGACTGACCGCCACCAAAGTTTTTAACGGCACTATGATAAATGGTAGCCCAGTTGAGACTGGTTCGATCGGGTAGCCCGAATCGATATCTGTGGGGTTTACACCAATGACACCAGCTAATTTTTCGGCGGGGATCGGTTCGTAGAACTGTGGTTGCTGCTGGTGCATCCACAAAATATCTGGCGCACTATCGACATAGTTGAGATCGACCGGAATTTGACCGACTTGGTAGTTGAGGTTGAGGCGATCGATCGGCTCTTTAATTAACTCCTGTTGAATCGCAAATGCCGTACCCAGGGTCGGATGCCCCGCAAATGGCAATTCAGTAGCTGGCGTAAAAATGCGCGTGTTGTAGCCGCTGTTAACTAGTTTTGGATTGGTGATAAAGGTGGTTTCCGAGAAATTAATCTCGCGAGCGATCTGCTGCATCTGAAGATCCGCCAAGCCTCCCGCATCCAAACAAACAGCCAATTGATTGCCCGTATATTTTCCGGTCGCAAATACATCCAAAATCACAAAAGGAATATTAGTCATCATTTCAAAAGTCGATACTACTCCTAATATTCTCCCAGCTCTCAACCATCGATGGCACCATAAATCCTCTCCCTAACTCCTTGTCTTGTCTCTCTAAACCGTCGGGAAATAAAGGCGTGCCAGAGCCGCAACTCCCACCGCCCATCTCCCCCCGATCGTTACAAACTATTACGAGTTCGCTCAGAAACTAGTGATAATGCCGGAAAATGTTTGCGGAAGGCAACAAAATCGCGAGTAGCTTATACACTGTGTAAGTGAGTGCGATCGATCCCAGACCGAATGGCACTCAGCCAACTAGATGCAAATCTAGTAACCAACTTTTTTGGAGTAACCCAACAATGAGTATCGTCACCAAAGCGATCGTTAATGCAGATGCTGAAGCTCGCTACTTGAGTCCAGGCGAATTAGACCGGATCAAAAACTTCGTCACTTCTGGCGAACGTCGTCTCCGCATCGCTCAAACCTTAACTGACTCTCGCGAGCGTCTAGTTAAAGGTGCTGGCGACAAACTGTTCCAACAACGCCCTGACGTTGTTTCCCCAGGTGGAAACGCTTACGGCGAAGAAATGACTGCAACTTGTTTGCGCGACTTAGACTACTATCTCCGGTTGATCACTTACGGTGTAGTTGCTGGTGATGTCACCCCGATCGAAGAAATCGGTGTAGTTGGCGTGCGGGAAATGTACAGATCTTTAGGTACTCCGATCGATGCCGTTGCTGGCGGTGTGCGGGCGATGAAAGATGCTGCTGCTTCCATGATGTCTGGTGAAGACGCTGCTGAAGCCGGTGCTTACTTCGACTACCTCATCGGCGCAATGAGCTAGTTCCCAACTAGTAATCTCAGCGATCTCGGTCACAATTTTTGAAATAAGCAACTAGAGACTAGATAAGGAATTTAGGATAATGCAAGACGCAATTACTTCTGTCATCAATTCATCTGACGTTCAAGGTAAATACCTTGACTCCTCTGCTTTAGATAAGCTCAAAGCTTACTTTGGTACTGGCGAACTCCGCGTGCGTGCTGCTGGTACGATTTCTGCTAACGCAGCGACGATCGTTAAAGAAGCGGTAGCTAAATCCTTGTTGTACTCGGATATCACTCGTCCCGGTGGTAACATGTACACCACTCGCCGTTATGCTGCTTGCATTCGCGACTTGGACTACTACCTCCGTTATGCTACCTACGCGATGCTAGCTGGCGATCCTTCCATCTTGGATGAGCGCGTCCTCAACGGTTTGAAAGAAACCTACAACTCCTTGGGCGTACCTGTAGGTGCTACCGTACAAGCGATCCAAGCCATCAAAGAAGTTACCGCTAGTTTAGTTGGTGCTGATGCTGGTAAAGAAATGGGTGTTTATTTAGACTACATCTGTTCTGGCTTGAGCTAGTCAACGGGCTAAATAACCTGTAGATCGTGCAGATGAAGCAATCAAGTCTGGGAAGTCCGATGTATGTGTTAGATCTTCAACAGCTTATCTATTCAACCAGATGAGTTTTGACGACCTAGTATGGAGCTTGGACTCTCAGACTTTGACGTTTTTGGCTCGATTAATCGATCGGCAAATTAGAGTTTATTCAAAATATCACAACAGGAGCACCATTATTATGCGGATGTTTAAAGTCACCGCTTGCGTTCCCAGCCAAACACGAATTCGTACTCAGCGCGAACTACAAAATACTTACTTCACTAAGTTAGTGCCTTATGATAACTGGTTCCGCGAACAACAACGCATCATGAAAATGGGCGGTAAAATTATTAAGGTTGAATTAGCTACTGGCAAACAAGGTGCCAGTACTGGACTACTTTAAGGATTAGTCTAACTGTGGTTAGAGCTGAGGCTGAGGGATCGAGCGCAATTAGTAAGGATCGATCGTCTAAGTTTTAGGTAATTTAGATAGATCGATATTTGTGTTAGTCTACTCAATCGATCGAAAGAGGTTATTAGTAACCTCTTTTGTTATTTGTAGCTAAATATCTAGCCATAATAACGCTCGTGATGTTGTTAGATAATCAGCGGTGAAATAGCCTGCGCGATCGAGTTTTTTTGCGCTTCGTCATATCCCCAGCGCGTCAAAAAATCAGTATAGGAACCAGTGCCAGTATGAATTGTATTCACCAATTCTCGACACATTTCCTGAATTTGCGGGAGGTTTAATTGATGAATAATTTTAATAGTTCGGGCTGCGACTGTCGCAGATGATGCTGCCATTTCACTATCTTCACGTCGCTGATGATAAAGTTGTTGAGCGGTGGACATCGCCACATTCTTGACGAGTAAATCAGCGGCAATTTCGGGATTTGCTTGCAACGCGGCAATAATTTCTGGGTGGGGTTCGTCACAAATGGGATCTCGGGCAGTCAGATAAGTCACAAAAAATCCTCTAGCACCATTGGCTGTCTGCACTAATGCCGCTACAAAATCTTGAATTTGACTGGATGTCAGCTCATTTTTGCGAAGCTGTGTCAAGAAAACTTGAGTAAGATCGATCGCTTCGTCGAATTTGACATTAGCTGGAACAGACAAAGTAGAGGAAGACATAGGTAAATCAGTTGACAGTTGACAGTTGGCAGTTGACAGTAAAGGAAGGGGAATTAAAAAAGATCTTCCTTCCCTAGTATTATTACCCAAAATAGTTATGACTTTAGATAAAAGTCCCGATCCTCAGCGGCAGAAATTAGGTGCTGGGATTTTAGCGGAGACTGTTTCCAGAGGCGCATTGTTATGCTTGGTGGGGATAGCCATTTTTCTTACCTCCTGTAGCGCAGAGCTGCCGAGTGATGCTAGCAGTCGGATTTTTAATAAGCTGTCGATCGAGTATGTCGGTGAATATATTATCCCTGACAACTTGCAGTTCAAAAATACCACTGTTGGCGGTTTATCGGGACTGACTTACGATCGACAGCGAGATCTCTTTTATGCTATTTCTGACGATCGCAGCAATATTGCTCCAGCTAGATTTTATACGCTCAAGCTCAATCTGGATCGCAAAAATTCCCAGGTCGAGCTAACTAAAGTAGATATTACCGATGTTACCTTGCTCAAGCAAGCGAATGGGGAAACCTATCCCGCAGGGCAAACCGACACCGAAGCTATCGCCTTGACTCCTCAATCATCGGTATTTATCACTAGTGAGGGAGATCGAGGTAAAAATATGCCGCCATTTATTAACGAATTCGATCTCCAAACTGGCATCGCCAAGCAAGCTTTACCAATAATCGATCGTTATCTCCCCGATGCTGAAGGTAAAGGCGGGATGCAAAATAATCTGGGATTTGAAAGCCTCACCCTCAGCCCCACTGGAACGCTACCAGCGGCGGGGGAACCATTGAGATTATTTGCCGCTACCGAATCATCCTTGATGCAAGACAAAGTGGTTGCCAAAGTAGGCGAAGATGGCAAGATTCCCGGTGCCAAGAATCGGTGGTTACATTATCTATTAAGTAATCGACCAGAAATTATTAGCGAACATCTCTACCAGTTAGATCCGCCACCATTAGGTGCGATCGAACACGGCTTATGCGAAATTCAAGCCCTCGATACCAGCGGTCATTTTCTCACCTTGGAGCGATCTTTTGGCTTGCTTGGCTTCCGCGTCAAATTATTTCAGACTAGTATGGCAGGTGCTACCGATACTAGCAAGATTGCTAGTTTCAAAGGGAATACTACCATTCAACCCATCAAAAAACAGTTAGCCTTCGATCTCCAGACATTGGATATCCGCCTTGATAATCTCGAAGGGATGGCACTCGGTGGGCGGTTGCCCGATGGCAGTCAAGCACTACTACTCGTGAGTGATAACAACTTTATCAACAAGCAAATTACCCAAGTGCTACTGTTTAAACTCAAGCAAGGTTAGGTAAAGATCTGTCAGTAATCTGGGTAAAATAACGCCCAATTAGGTTGGATCGATCGCGACAAGCACCGTCGCATTGTCAAGATTTGGCATAATTTCTCGATCGCCGCGATGCTAGCTAATTTGACAAATCGATCGATCCAGATCGGGTTTGGACAGCAGCTCTGCTAGCGGAGCTGCTGCGATCCGATGTCGCGAACCGCAGCAACAAGCGACTTAATTATCTTGAATTAAGTGGATGTGCTTGTAGCCGAGCTTGATCGTAAAGACATCGCCTTCTTTCAAACCCATACCTTTGGTATAAGCAGAGCCAATCAGCAACTGACCATTTTTGTGAACGGTAGCTTTGTATGTCGCAACTTTACCGCGACTATCTCTACTACTCTCATCTAGCTTGACACCTTTGGCAGAGAGCACAGCATCATAAAAGCCCGATAGATCGGTACGCACTCCACCAGTAGGCGAAGTTTTTACATAGCCACATTGCTTGGCTGTTTCGCGCTTGGCAAGATGGGAAAGTTCTTTGACTTTTTGAAGCAGAGCCTTACCAACAAGCGGGGTTTCGGCAGCGATGGATTCAGTTGGTGCTTCAGTTGTTGTAGCTACTTTTGCCGATTTATCTGCTTTCGTAGTGGTTGTCTCTGTCTGGGATGCAGGACTTTTACGAGTTTTGGATGCAGATTCTACTTTAGTTTTAGCCATGATCTAATTAGCTGGATGTTAATTTTATTATGCACTTAAAAATTGCCATAATTACTATCGATCCTAAAATTATTTGATTTATCTATCGTTTTAGGTAGCTAAAAAGCTCAGATCGCTCAGATTTTGTCGTTGGGGTTTACCAAATCGCCACTAATTGCCAAGCTTGTCTCTAAGCTATTGGCTAATTTATTGGCAATCCCCTCGATCCAAGCTTCATCTTGCTTGGTGTAACTTCGGGGAGCATTAGCACCCAAGATCATCACGCCACCTATCCCTAATGGCTGGCAAATGATCCCTTGAGTGTTGGGCGGTAAATAGCTAAATTCAATTCTACCTGGATAGACTTTTGTGTCTACTAGATAAATCGCTTTTTGTTTGGCTAAAACTCGATCGAGGATCGCACCAGGTGTAACGTCTGCTGTCGGTGCCAAAATTCCGCGTCTGAGCAATACTCGTCCCTGGTAATAAACTAAGATCGATCGCGTTACTGTATTCGTCAGGAGTAGATGTGATGCCCAGGCTAATTCAGTTTTGAGGAGATCTGGTAACGTGGGTAACAGTTCAAATCCCTCTGTCCCCTCTAACATAATGCTGTCTGGTTGTCGGGGCTGAACTTGTTGCCAAAGCAATCCCGTCAGGATCAATACTGCCGTCAAAACTACGCCAACAGCATCCGATCGCGCTTGTGAGTCAGTTAATGCGGGGGTCAGTACCCGATTTAACATTAATAAAGTTCCAGCGATACTCCCGGCGATAATCGGCAGTAGTCGGACGATCCGACCATTATCTTCTTTCATATTTTATTCCTACTCGTCTTTGCGCCACAAATTCTGGATTTAACTAGTTCAAATAGACTAAAATACTAAGTAAGACCTTACAGGAATTTGAGGGTGAGCAAGTGCCCACCCTCAAGCCTAAAGCCTAAAGCCTAAAGCCTAAACCCTAGAGTTCATCAGGCTCGATAATCCGTTGAAACAAATAGCCCGTACCTCTGGCGGTGAGAATTAGTTCGGGATTGCTGGGATCTTCCTCCAACTTGGCACGGAGCCGAGAAATATGCACGTCTACCACTCTAGTATCGACATGGCGTTCGGGAGTATAGCCCCATACCTCTTGGAGGATCTCCGATCGCGAGAAAGCTTCACCCGATCGACTCACGAGTAGTTCGAGAAGACTAAACTCCATCCCAGTCAGCCGAATCCGTTCGTCAGACTTGTAAACTTGACGTTTATTAGTATCGATCTTAATTGTGGCAATCTGAATGACTCCCGAACTGGGAATCCCGTTGAGTCCATTTTTGTCCACCCGTCGTAATACCGATCGAATCCGGGCTTCCAATTCTTTGGGCGAAAAAGGTTTGACTACATAGTCATCAGCACCCAATTCCAGCCCGGTAATCCGATCGGCAACATCGCCCAATGCCGTCAACATAATAATCGGCACATCGGACTCTTTGCGTAGCTCCTGACAAACCCCATAGCCATCGAGCTTGGGCATCATCACATCGAGCACGACGAGATCGGGACAAGTTTCGCGAAAAGTTTCTAGGGCTTCTTCCCCATCTGCCGCTGTCACTACATCATAGCCAATCATGGAGAGGCGAGTTTCTAAAATGCGGCGGATGCTAGCCTCATCATCAACGACCAGAATAGTTTCCTTGTGATTTTCCAAGCTTATCAAAGCTCCTATCGTATAGTGGTAATTTTTTTAACGTTAACTTTTAACATCCTATGATTAAGATTATCATTGATTCTAGACAAATTGGTGCAGTCAAACCCCTTCATTAATCGGAATTGCGTCGATTGAGGCTTCAATATTCTTAACATTTTTTAACTATTATTCAAACTCGAATTCTCTAGCTATGGGTAGATTGTCGATCGGTCAGTCCGCCCGACTAGTACTGAAGTGGATTTCGATCGTTACTCCCATCTCCCATCTACCCTCTACCCTCTACCCCCTACCCTCTAACCTCTCCAGAATGGCAAAACAGCCGCGCACATCCTACGTCTGTAATGAATGTGGATCGACATCTCCTCAATGGTATGGAAAATGCCCGATTTGTAATACTTATGGATCACTGATCGAACAAGCACCACCCTCGACATCTAGAGGGGGAGTCGGTGCCAAAAGTAGTCATAGTCGATCGAGTGGCGAACAGCCGCATCCACTGGCGGCACTGACTTTTCCCGAAATCATCGATGGTGAAGAAGAGCGTTGGGCTTCCGGGTTTGGCGAACTCGATCGAGTTTTGGGCGGTGGCATCGTGCCTGGTTCGCTAGTACTCATCGGTGGCGATCCGGGCATTGGTAAATCTACCCTTTTGCTCCAAACTGCCAATCTGATGTCCAAGCACTACCGAGTGCTGTATGTATGTGGCGAGGAATCAGGTAAGCAAGTAAAACTTAGGGCATCCCGCTTGGGTGTCGAAGGTACCAAAGGCGAATTTACTAGTGAGGAAATCGAAGCCAATGGCGGCAATGAACCGATCGAAGGAGCCAAACAATTAACTGTAGCGGATGGGGCAAATTTATACGTCCAAGCCGAGACAGATTTAGAGGAAATCCTCAGAGAATTGGAATCACTCAAACCCCACGTCGCCGTAATCGATAGTATTCAAACGGTTTATTTCCCTGCGCTGACATCTGCCGCCGGATCGGTCGCACAAGTGCGAGAATGTACCGCAGCTCTGATGAAAGTAGCCAAACGGGAAGATATTACGCTCCTGATTGTCGGGCATGTTACCAAAGAAGGCGCGATCGCCGGGCCGAAAGTTTTGGAGCATTTGGTCGATACCGTGCTGTATTTTGAGGGCGACAGATTTGCCTCTCATCGTCTCCTGAGATCCACCAAAAATCGCTTTGGAGCCACCCATGAAGTGGGAGTGTTCGAGATGGTCGATCGCGGGTTACGGGAGGTTGACAACCCTTCTGAGCTGTTTGTAGGCGATCGACAGGGGATGGCTCCAGGTACAGCAATTGTGGTCGCCTGTGAGGGGACACGCCCGATTGTCGTTGAGTTGCAAGCCTTGGTCAGTCCAACTAGCTATCCATCGCCCAGGCGTGCGGGTACGGGGATTGACTACAACCGATTGACCCAAATTTTGGCTGTACTCGAAAAACGCGTCGGGATTCCACTCTCAAAATTGGATGCTTATGTCGCTTCAGCGGGTGGGTTGAATGTCTCCGAACCAGCCGTGGATTTGGGGATGGCGATCGCGATCGTGGCGAGTTTCCGCGATCGAGTGGTAGCTCCCTTTACGATCTTAATCGGTGAAATTGGCTTAGGCGGGCAGGTACGTCAAGTATCACAATTAGAATTGCGCCTCAAAGAAGCTGCTAAATTAGGCTTTAAACGCGCGATCGTGCCCAAAGGACATCAAACTTTTCCCGATCTGGGGATGGAAATTATTCCCGTCGGACGCGTCATCGATGCGATCGTCGCCGCCTTGCCAGCCGAAACAGAAGTCGAGGATATCGATGAGGATAATTGATATTTTGTAACGTAACGGACATCAAGCATTAGACCATCTTGGTGTTAAATTAATTGGTAATTCAGCGATATCATAAGATGAAAAAAAATCAATTTTGGCAGTATCTAGTTGGGGCGATCGCGATGACCCTCTGGATTCCGCAGATTGCTAGTGCTCATACAGGGGTTGGCGATACTACCGGATTCTGGCATGGACTAGAGCACCCGATTGGGGGTTTGGATCATATCCTGGCGATGGTAGCTGTCGGTTTGTGGGCAGCACAGATCGGTGGGAAGGCACTCTGGATGGTGCCGGGTGCCTTTGTGGCGGCAATGATGGGGAGCAGCGTCATGGGGTACTTTGGGCTACCCCTACCTGGGATCGAACAGGGGATTTTAGCCTCCGATTTTGGTCTGGGTTTGTTGCTATTATTTGCCGCTCGTCTACCGCTAGCTGTCAGCATGGGAATTGTTGCCATCATGGCGATTTTTCATGGCTATGCTCATGGAGCCGAAATGCCGGAAACAGCCTCAGGATTGGCTTATGGGTTTGGATTCATCATTTCGACTGCCTTATTACATCTCTCTGGAATTGGGATGGGACTGGCAATCGATCGTTATCAGCCCAAACTCCAACAACTGTTATTTAGGATTGGTGGTGGTGCTGTTGTCGTTGGCGCAGTTTATGTTTTAGTCAATCGTTAATCTCCCAAGTCGTGGGTATGGCAGTGGAAGTCAAAAGCTTGATTTGTAACGATCTCATGTTGTCAATCCCGTTGTTCGCGTCTTGGCGCGATCGAACAACGGAATTGGCGAGACGAGCTTATCGAGCAGACGACATACCAATGGATAGATAGGACAGATGTTAAATTATTGGTAGTTGAGGAATATTCATTCCAAAGATGTATCAATCCGAGCCGGATATTGATGCGATCGAGATTGCCCGACGGGAATGAATTTAATCCTCGCTCCGTGACGATCTTTTCGGTTCCGATCGATCTAAGTAGATCGAATATCGATCGGAATCCGCTATCCCCTAGCCCTTAATTTTATATGTTTCCGATCGACGATAATAATCCGACCCGAATTACCCCAGTTGTTACTTATGGGTTAATTGCCGCCAACGTGCTGATATTTATCTATGAATTGTCGTTTCCAGAACAACAGTTGACTAATTTTTTCTATCAATGGGCAGTTGTCCCTGTTCAGCTTACCGGTGCATTCGCTGGAACTCCCGTCCCGATTTTATCGGGAGAACCACCAGAAGTGCTGACTCTAATTACGTCCCAATTTTTACACGGTGGCTTCGCACACATTGCCGGAAATATGTTATTTCTGTGGATTTTTGGCAATAATGTCGAAGACCAATTAGGACATTTTAAGTTCTTATTCTTTTATCTGACCTGTGGCGTACTGGCTAGTTTAGCTCAGTGGTATTTTAGTCAAGGTTCACAAATACCTTCTCTGGGTGCTAGTGGCGCGATCGCGGGTGTGATGGGAGCTTATATTATTCGCTTTCCTAATGTCAGTGTTAAGACAGTAATTCCAATCGGTATTTTTCCATTTTTTACGAATATTCCGGCTTATTTTTATCTAGGGATTTGGTTTTTTCAACAAGCTTTATACAGTTTCGCTACGCTTGCACCACGTACTAATGTGGGCATGGAAAGTGGTGGTGTTGCTTACTGGGCACATGCCGGCGGATTTGTATTTGGTGCCATTCTCGGCCCACTTTTAGGGCTGTTTTCCCAGCGATCGGAAGCTTGATTTTAGCGTAAAAAATAGATGGTGGGCATTGCCCACCCTACGTCTACCCTACTATAGGATTTTACGATTAATCAAAGTAAGAAAACGTTCTGGATTAATAATTTTCACTAATTCAGTCCCATTTATGTATTGATTAAGATCTCCATTTAGATAAGCTGCTTTTAACTTGGGAGTCCAACCTTCTCCTCCTATAATCAAGTAAGCATAAGGAAATTTACCATTACTGTTTTTAATGGCATCAATTAACTTAATTATTTCAAAAGGAACTTTCTGTTCGGCTGTCCCTGCTGTCTCTTGCCATTTCTTAGATAAAATCAACCAACGTAGATCGGGGGTTTCTATCACTCGATCTGGAAGATGCTTTCCACCACTAATGGTTGGAGCTAGAAATGGTGAATATTCATCTTTAGTCAAGATCTGATAACCTTGTACTGGTAGTACTGTATCAAAAAGCTGCTCGAATATTTTCCCTGTATTCACACCAATCTTAGACATTGATTTAAAAACCCTTACACGCTATGACTTCTTTTGCTGGGCGACGATCGCCATTACAAGAGATGCGTCTGGGTGCATCTACTAGATCGATAGTAAACCCACAAATTTGGTAGAGATCGACAATACGATCGGTCGCTTGATTGGATAAGACAACTTTACCAGGATGTTTTGCTAACCATTGAGTCAGACGCTGTTGATCGTCCCATGTAAAATCACTCTGACTATATTTAGTAAATTGCACATCATAGGGTGGATCTGCATAAATAAAATCATCCGGCTCCAATTCTAAGCATTCAAAATCACCAACGGTAATTTCCCATGCTGTTAATATGGATTGATACTCACTAAAATCAGTCACATAATTAATCGTTTTATATCGTCCAAATGGGACATTAAATTCTCCGCTGTTATTGAATCGGCACAATCCATTAAATCCAGTACGATTTAGATAGTAAAAAATCTGAGCAGCTTCACTAGTGTCAGACTTTCCTAATTGAGTCAGTTGATTAAACCGCGATCGCATCGCATAGTAAAACTCTCCATCATTTTTCATCTCGATCTCTACGACTAATCCTTGTCGTAAGTGATGATAGAGATTAGCTAAATGGATATTAACATCATTAAGTAGTGCGCGCTCTGGTCTTAAACCTAACGCTACAGATAAGCTCCCCATGAACGGCTCTACTAAGCGACAGCCACGATTTGGTTGCCACAATTCTAGTAATTTAGGTAATAGCCATCGTTTCCCTCCCGCCCACTTTAGGACAGGCTTAATCGAAGTTACAGGAGGGGTTAACAGCATAAATTAGCAATATGGAAGCTATAAAACACATTGGCAAGATTTATTATACAGATTGGTGCGTTACGCTTGCGCGATAACACACCCTACAATAAACTCGCTGTCAACTGTCAACTGTCAACTGTCAACTGTTTAACGCATATCTCCGATCGCACTCATTGCTGTAGCGGCGATCGCTTGTTCGGTGGCTTTGGGGAGATGATAATATTTACCATTAGCTTGCTTGGCTAATTCTTTGGCAAATCCCGTTGAGATAAATTTATTCTCAGTATCGATGACTAGTAATTTAATCCCAATTGCTCGAATCCGTGAGGCAATATCTAATAACTCCTGCTTGATATCTGGCTTATCTTCAGGATCGATCGTGTCGCCTAAAGAACGTGCTAAGGGCACATTCCCCCGTCCGTCGGTAATGGCGACAATTACCACTTGTCCGACATCGCCCGAACTTTGAGCATTCACACCTACCCGCACGGCTTGAGTCAAACCATGAGCTAGCGGGGAACCACCACCACAGGCGAGGCGTTCGAGTCGGCGTTTTGCCATCGCGATCGATCGAGTCGGTGGTAGTAGGACTTCGGCTTGTTCGCCTCGGAACGGGATTAGGGCTACTTGGTCGCGATTTTGATAGGCTTCTGTCAGTAGGCGCATCACCGCGCCCTTAGCTGACTGCATCCGATTGAGAGCCATCGAACCCGAAGCATCTACGACAAATATTACCAGCGCACCCGATCGACGGGCTAACTTTTTGCCGCGAATATCACCCGGCTCGACAATGACCTTGCGATCGGGTTGCCGCAATCGGCGTGATTTTTGATAAGGTGCGGCGGCGCGTAATGTCGCATCTACAGCGATTCTACGGACTTTGCCCTTGGGTAAAATGGGTTTGACATATCTGCCCCGGTCTTCAGAAAATACCATGCTGCGGCTGCCAGATTTGCCCTGTTTCTGTTGGGCGGTTTGGGCAAAAAATAACACGGTATCATCGAGGATCACCCCTTCGATATCAAAGACAAATTCTTCGGGGATATTGGGGGGTTCTTCCTGTTGGTCTTCATTCTCCGGCTCATCCTCGTCCTCATTATCTTCCTCCTGCTCGTCTTGTTCCTGCTCGGATTGGTCTTGAGGTTGCTGTGGTGGTGGCGGTGGGGGTGGTGGATTATTTTCGTCGGGTGGGGTCTGAATTACTGTCGCGCGGGGGACGATGACTAGTTCTACCGCCCGTCGCAAGTCATCAGCATTCACATTCGTGCGTCCTTCAAGCGCAGCGGCGGCTTTAGCAACCCGCACGGCAAATAATTCGGCACGATGTCCCATTACGCCACCCCTCAGAGCTTCAGTAACTAAATAGGTAATTTGCTCACTCGTGATTTGGACATCTTTGAGCCATTCTCGCGCTAGCAAGATTTGAGTCTTGATATTATCGATTTCTTCGGTATATTGTTCTAGAAAAGCTTGGGGCGAAGTACTGTAGGAGATTGCTTGTCCGACGGCTTGCACCCGTTGGTCGATTTCCAGCACACCGTCAGCCGATAGTGAAATAGCGATCCGATCGAGTAAATGTTCTCGCAACGCCCCCTCATCAGGATTGTAGGTGGCAATCAGCAACGGTTTACAGGGATGTTGAAAGCTAATCCCTTCGCGTTCGATTTGATTGCGTCCATCAGTTAAGACACCCAGGAGTAAGTTAGAGATTTGGTCGTCCAGGAGATTGATTTCATCGATATACAATACCCCACGATGCGCTTGCGCTAGCAATCCTGGCTGAAATACTGAGGCTCCTTCCTGCACTGATTTATCGAGATCTACCGAACCCAACAGCCGATCCTCGGTTACACCTAGCGGAATTTGCACGAATGGAGCTGGCACTATCGCTGTCGGCAATTCGAGCTGGGGATCTGCTGCTTGTAGCTCTACTAACCTGTCATCCCACTCGCTGGGAGCATTTGGATCGCAGTTACTGACACCACCAACTACGATTTCGATCGGTGGGAATAACGAGTGAATTGCCCGCGCCATCACCGATTTGGCAGTACCGCGACCGCC
>JBBRVB010000044.1:0-16413 GCA_038247275.1 Chroococcales cyanobacterium | reverse complement strand
TTTAGATATTGGCTTCGGTGGTGGGATAACAATTGAAGAAATGTTGCAGACGATCGATACTGGTAAAATCTATGGCATTGATTTCTCTCAAATAATGGTAGAACAAGCCAAACAGAAATTCAAACTAGAAATTGAGTCTAATAAAGTATCGATAGAATTTGGTGATGTTAAACAACTATCATTTGTTGAGAATACATTTGATAGAGTTTGTACAGTTAATACTATTTACTTCTGGAACGATCCATTAGCTAGTTTACAAGAAATTAAGCGAGTGCTAAAAAATGATGGTAAATTAGTTGTTGGTATTCGGTCGGCTGATAAAATGAGAGAGTTGCCAGTTACTCAGTACAACTTTAGACTGTACGATCCAGAAACAGTGAGAGAGTTACTTGTAGAAGCTGGATTTACTAATGTATCTATCGATCGTCGAGATCGAGATTTAAGACTAGATTGTGTCATGATAACAGCCCATGCTTAATTAATTAAAAATTAATAACTTGTAGGGTGGGTAATGCCCACCAATCACCAACGTTGACAAATTGAGTTTAATCGAAAGCTAAATGTGGGCAGTACCCACCCTACAAAATAGAGTTTTAAAATGGTTGCAACGCCTGTAAAAAATCTTACTTTAGAAAGCTTTCTGGCTCTTCCAGAAACTAAGCCCGCGAGTGAATATATTGATGGAAAGATAGTTCAAAAGCCAATGCCTCAAGGAAAGCATAGCGTGATTCAGACCAAGCTACTTATCTTCATTAATTCACTTTTATTAGAGTCGAATATAGCTATGGCACTATCAGAACTTAGATGTACGATTGGGGGTCGATCGATTGTTCCTGATGTAGTTGTGTTAAAGAATGAAAATATTCCTAAAGATGATGATGGCGAAGTTGCCAATGTGGTGACGATTGCACCCGATTGGACAATTGAAATCTTATCTCCAGACCAAAGTACAACTAAAGTAATTAAGAATATTCTTCATTGTTTAGATAATGGTACTGAAGTAGGCTGGTTAATCGATCCTGCTGAAAAGATGATCTTAGTTTATCAACCCGATAAACAAGTGCAAGTAGTGGATCTACTCGAAGCTGAGTTAATCGTTCCTGAATTCGCTCGATCTGTTAAATTAACTGCTGGAGATGTATTTAACTGGCTGAAGGTGGGATAAGATCGATTACTAAATGCAGAATTGACTTAGGAAATTATGACACATGAAAAACACCGAGAGCATTTTATATTTAAACAGAAAGAAATTAGTTATTAAAGACATAGAATATATCATCGATTCAAAAAGCAAAGAGGGGTGTAGTAACAGAGGCAATTCTACTGATTTTCTTCAAGCCATCAAAAACTCTAATAGAGAACTTGATGAGATGGAAGAACATATCGAAATGATTCTTGTTGCAGCAAATAATGATAGAAATATATTAGAAGAGTGTGAAAATTATATTCAGCATAAATATAAATTATATTTGATTGATAGTCATGTAAATCATATATCTGTATATGAGTATTGTATCGAGTTATTAAAAAATGCCAAAATCAGAACTAGCTTAGTAAATGGTGTTCCACCATCACTCGATCGAATTACAATTAATCCGAATAAAATGAATGGACAACCATGTATTCGAGATCTGCGGTTAACAGTGTGGAGAGTAATCGAGCTACTGCAAACTTATCCAGATCGCTCGGAACTATATCGAGAGTTTCCCGAACTTACGGAAGAAGATCTCGAACAAGCTGTTATTTACGCTGATATCCACTCAGAAGAGCCATTGAAAGCTCCAATTGTTAATAATTCAATTGCTCATGAAACTTTTGCTTGACCAGGGATTACCGCCCCTGACAGCAGAGTTGCTACGTGGACAGGGACTTGATGCGATTCATGTTGCTGAAATTGGCTATTCTAGGGTAGAAGATCCTAAAATTATCGAGCTAGCGCAAACTGACGATCGAGTCATAATTACTCTCGATGCTGACTATCATGCCGCGATCGCACTTACGTCAGTACCTTCACCCTCTGTAGTTTGGATTAGGATCGTGAATTTAAGATCGACAGCTTATGTAGAATTAATTATGCCGATATTAAATGAATATAAGGAGATGCTAGCTAATGGAGTGTTGATTACAATTCGATCGGATGGAAAAATCAAAACACGTCTGCTACCGATTATTATAGATAGTCTATAGTTAAGACACCACTCAGTCGAGCATTATTAAAACTAAACTAAAAAATCTCAATTATGATTAATCCTAATAGTCCAGTTATCCTCTCGATCGAGAACCTCACCGCAAACGTCGATGATACGCAGATCTTAAACGGCGTAAGTCTCGAAATCAAGGCTGGCGAAATTCATGCGATTATGGGGCCGAATGGTTCTGGTAAAAGTACCTTATCTAAAGTATTAGCCGGACATCCCGCATATACAGTTACAGGTGGCACAGTTACCTATAAAGGCGAGAACTTATTTGACTTAGAACCTCAAGATCGGGCGCGTTCTGGTGTGTTTCTGGCGTTCCAATATCCGCTCGAAATTCCTGGAGTCAGTAATCTCGACTTTCTGCGAGTGGCTTACAACTCTCGTCAAAAGCACCGAGGCTTGGAAGAATTAGATGTATTTGATTTCGATGACTTGATTCAGGACAAATTAGAAATTGTCAAAATGAATCCTGCTTTCCTCAGCCGGAGCGTTAATGAAGGTTTCTCTGGTGGTGAGAAGAAGCGGAATGAAATCCTCCAAATGGCAATCCTCGAACCCAGTCTAGCGATTCTCGATGAGACTGATTCGGGTTTAGATATCGACGCGCTCAAAATCGTTGCTAACGGTGTCAATCAGTTGTCAAACCAAGATAATTCGATGCTGGTAATCACCCACTATCAACGTTTGCTCGACTATATCATTCCCGATTTTGTGCATGTGATGGCAAACGGACAAATCCTGACTAGTGGCGGTAAGGAACTAGCGTTGGAACTAGAAGCTAAAGGTTATGACTGGGTGACAGAACCCGAGACGGCAAGCGTCTAATTGCACACACAGATCTGTAGGGGTTGCACCAAGCACCCACCCCTACAGATTCTTGCTTTTATGAATATATCTTTGTAAATCCTCTTGGTTTCTTTACTTTTATGACATCAACTATTAACAACCGAGACACTTATCTCGCCCAGCTCATACCGCTCACTCCGCCCCCAAATCCGCAACTTCAAGATCTTCGTACTCAAGCTGCTGGATATCTGCAAGAAGAAACTATCCCTACTAATAAGAATGAAGAATGGCGGTTTACGAACCTATCGCCATTGCTAGAGCAAACATTCGCAGCACCGAGTCAACAGCTACCGCCTGTTAGTATTGATGATTTGGCTATCCCTGAAGCTGCCCAGAGCCGTTTAGTCTTTGTAAATGGCATCTATGCGCCCCTACTCTCTAGCCTTGCCAACCTACCTGCTGGCGTGTTTATCGGGAATTTAGCCGCAGCCAACGCTGCTGGATTAGCCGTTACCGATTATCTAGGCAAACAACCTGGGGGCGAGGAAGTTTTTACGGCGATTAATACTGCTGGAATTAATGATTCAGCCGTCGTTTGGTTGGCTCCAGATACGTCCATCGAGTCCCCAATTCAGCTATTATTTATCACTACCGTAGATGATACGGAGATTGCTACTCATCCGCGCACTCTAGTCGTGTTAGAACAGAGAAGTAGCGCAACTATCGTTCAAGAATATCTACACCTAGCCGCTTCCAGTCACGCTTATTTCAACAATAGCGTCACAGAAATCTGGTTGGGGGCAGCAGCGAAACTCAACCATACTCGCATCCAAACCGAAGCTACCGCAGCCATCCATATCGGCAAAACAGCGGTGTCGCAATCCGAGCATAGCTCCTATACTGGTAACTCGATCGAGCTTGGTAGTAAACTCTCCCGCCATAACTGGGAAATCTTCCAAATCGGCGCACAGACTGAAACCTACCTCAATGGGTTGACGATGGTAAATGGCGAACAAGAGTCAGATACTCACAGTACCATCGCCCTCACCAAACCTCATGGGATTACCAACCAACTGCATAAGTGTATCGTAGACGATCGCGCCCATGTAATCTTCAACGGTAAAGTATTCGTGCCCCAAGCTGCTCAACAAACTAATGCAGGGCAACTAAATCGGAATCTCTTGCTATCCTCCAAAGCGCGCATCGATACCAAGCCTCAGCTCGAAATCACTGCGGATAATGTCAAATGCTCCCACGGCGCGACAGTCAGCCAACTCGAAGACGATGAGATCTTTTATCTCCAGAGTCGGGGTTTGGATGTTGAAACAGCTAAAATATTACTAATTAACGCTTTTGCTGTAGAGATTATCGATCGTATCCCCGTCGCTTCAGTCCGTAAAAAACTAGCCGCAGCAGTAAAAGCATTTAAAGCTAACTAAACACTGGTAAGCAATGACTAGAGAAAGCCCGATTCTACGACTAATCCAAAATCTTACAGGAAATTCTGGTGATATGACTTTTATTCAAACTAGAGAGAATGATACCTTAACTATTGCGGATCGAGTTCGGGCGGATTTTCCGATTCTCCATCGCGAAGTGCATGGTAAACCGCTGGTATATCTAGATAATGCGGCAACTTCCCACAAGCCTCATGCTGTTATTCACGCCCTCGAACACTATTATAGTCACTATAATTCCAACGTTCATCGCGGCGTACATACCCTCAGTGCTGAAGCTACCGATGCTTATGAAGGTGCCAGAGAAAAGATTGCCAAATTTGTTAATGCTGCTTCTTCGCAAGAGATTATCTATACGCGCAATGCGACTGAAGCGATTAACTTAGTTGCTTACAGTTGGGGCTTGAGCAATCTCCAACGTGGTGATGAAATCATCCTCTCGGTGATGGAACATCATAGCAATCTCATCCCGTGGCAATTAGTCGCTCAAAAAACAGGTGCGCGGTTAAAATTCGTTCAACTCACACCAGAAGAAGAGTTCGATTTTGGACATTATCAATCACTAGTTAATGACAAGACAAAACTAGTATCGATAGTCCATGTTTCTAATACATTAGGGTGTATCAATCCTGTCAAAGATATTATCGGACTAGCACATCAATATGGCGCGAAAGTATTAATTGATGCTTGCCAAAGTGCGCCACACATGCCTTTAGATGTCCAAGATATGGATTGTGATTGGATGGCGGTATCGGGTCATAAAATGTGCGGCCCGACTGGGATTGGTTTTCTATATGGTAAATTAAATTTGATGCGATCGATGCCGCCGTTCTTAGGTGGTGGTGAAATGATCGCTGATGTATTCTTGGAAAATTCTACTTATGCAGATTTACCACATAAATTTGAAGCTGGTACGCCGGCGATTGCTGAAGCGATCGCGTTAGGTGCGGCGGTGGATTATTTGACTAACATTGGGATGGATAAAATTCATGCTTATGAAGTCGAATTAAATACCTATTTATTTGAGAAATTAATGAATATTCCTCAAATTAAAATTTATGGCCCTAAGCCACCCAAAGAACGCGCTGCGTTAGCTGCTTTCACCTCTGGCGATGTACATCCCCACGATCTTTCGACGATGTTAGATCAAGCGGGTATTGCAATTCGTGCGGGACACCACTGTACTCAGCCATTGCACCGCTTTATCAAGGCTCAATCAACAGCGCGGGCGAGTTTATACTTCTACAATACTAAAGCAGAAATTGATATTTTCGTCGCATCGCTATTAGAATCGATCGAGTTCTTTGATAGTATTTTTAGTTAAGATCGGTTCCGATCGATGCTGGATTCATAAGCATCGATCGTCGCCTAAATGGTACGATCGAGTATCCTTCGGAGTTAAGCATGTTGGGTTTCATTCTTCAACCCAACCTACAGATCCTTGCTGTGAGATGATTCCAAATTAAGTTTCTCAGAAGACGCTACACGAACGGCACCCAACTGTTAAGCATTCATCATCTGATGAGATCGCTCCAGAACCCGCCATAAGTCTGAATCCACGGATCGCCATTTTGAGTTAAAATAAGGTACATAACTACTAGATTTACCATGAGTCTTAATTCCGTTCATTTAGTTGGGAGAGTTGGTGGCGATCCAGAAATGAAATATTTTGAATCTGGCACTCAACTTTGTACCCTCACCCTCGCTGTCAATCGTCGCAGCAAAAATCAAGATCAGCCTGACTGGTTCAATCTCAAAATCTGGGGCAAAACTGCTGAAATTGCTAGAAATTATGCCAAAAAAGGCAGTCAAATCGGCATCAAAGGCTCCCTAGAAGTGGAAACTTGGACGGATAAGGCAACGGGCACCGAACGCTCTCGCCCCGTCATCAAGGTTGACAGTCTAGACTTACTCGGCTCGAAGCGAGATGCTGCTGAAGCGATGCCAGATTATACATAGCTAAAAACCCCAGACGGACATACTTTGGCGATGGCTGCCATCGCCAAGCGATCGACTTTCAACCATTGATGTATCCTTGAATCAATAAATCGGCACCGATTTGTTGATAACTTACTCGTTCTAGCACCAAAGCATTAGACATCGACTGAATATTTAGATCCCCGACGGGCGAAAGTGCTGCACTCCCACCAACAATTTTAGGCGCAACAAATGCCAGGACTTTTTGAATCACTCCAGAGGCGATCGCACTAGCGGCTAAGGTACCGCCACATTCCCACAATACCGACAGATGACCGCGATCGTACAGATGTTGCATGACTAGCTGTGGGCTGAGTAGATCCAGCTCCAACACTGCTACCTCCCGATCTCGCAGTCTAGCGATCGTCTCTGGATTAGCACCGCTCTGGGTGACTACCAACGTCGGTGCGACAGTAGTATCCCATAAGATCGCCTCGATCGGCACATCTAACTTGCGCGTCATCACTACCCGCAGCGGATTGGGTGTATCGGGATGATGGCTGGTGAGAGAGGGATTGTCCCGCCGCAAGGTATTACCACCAATAATCACCGCATCACACCCCGCCCGGAGGTGGTGGACGTAATGGCGGGAAGATTCGCCACTCACCCAGGTACTATGTCCGTTGTCAGTGGCAATTTTGCCGTCGAGAGTCATCGCATATTTCAAGATTCCCAACGGGCGATGGTGGACGATCCGCTGAACGAATCCTTCGTTTAACTCCTCACAAGCGGCTGTCTCTACACCCACAATAACTTCGATCCCAGCTTGCTCTAAAGTGGCGATGCCACCCCCAGCAACGAGCGGATTGGGGTCAACCATGCCGATGACTACTTTGGCGACTCCCGCAGCTACTAACGCCGCTGCACAGGGGGGCGTTCTCCCATAATGATTGCAGGGTTCGAGGCTGACATAGATGGTGGCACCGCGCGCGCTCTCTCCTGCCGCCCGGAGCGCGAATACTTCCGCATGAGGTTGTCCGGCACCGGGGTGAAAGCCTTCGCCAATGATTTTACCATCCTTGACGATGACGGCACCGACGAGGGGATTTGGTGCTGTTTTTCCCCAAGCTTGTTTGGCAAGATCGATACATCGGCGGATCATTTCTCGATCGAATTCGGTAAATTTCATAAGTGAGGAGCTGGAATAAGAAATAGCAATGGCAGTGTGCTGGCGGTTTTAAAGGTGTTGGCGAGTGACTTGCCATCATTGACTCGATTACGTTACTGTCGTCTAGCCCCGATCGTCTATTCAATAGTATAAGTTTTACCGATCGTTCGGGCGTGTTTATACCAATGACAACCGATCGAGAAGCTGTTATTGTTAAGAAAGATTGCGTAACTAATTTCACTGGTAGTATAAAATTCCATGCCAGGTATACCCCGTAGCTTATCCAAACTCATTACTGTATTTTGCGACTTTGATGGTCCCGTCGTAGACGTATCAGACCGATATTACAGCACCTATTACCAAGCATTGACCGCTACTGTCAAATTTTACAGTGAGTTTTCATCGTCCCGATCGGCAGCGACCGAAACGATCGAGTTTGTAGTATTAACTAAAGCGCAATTTTGGCATCTGAAGCAAAATCAAATACCCGATCGCGATATCGCCCGTCAATCGGGGCTAAATGAAACTCAAACAGATTTTTTCCTACAGCGGGTTGTCGAAATTGTCAACTGTAGCGATTTACTTCACCAAGACAAGATTCAACCAGGCGTAACTTGGGCATTAGGGTTATTGAAATCTCAAAGTACCAAGCTGATTTTGGTCACATTACGCGATCGAGATGAAGCAATTTGGATGCTGGAAAAGCACGGACTCAGACAGTTATTTACGGGTATTTATGGCACCGCAAATAGTCAATCTGCTTATCAAAATTACTCAGAAGTTAAGACTAAACTGCTTCAGCAGGCGATGCAGGAGCATCAAGTCACCGCCAAGAATTTGGAACATAGTTGGATGATTGGCGATACTGAAGCGGACGTACTCGCCGGACAAGCAATGGGCATCTCAACTATCGCCCTCACCTGCGGGATTAGGAGCCAGCAAAAACTCACTCAACTTCAACCAACGCTCATCAAAACCGATCTACTGTGCGCCGCACATCACCTTGTCAGTCTTAATTCGCTGCAAATGTGTTGAGTTTAGGAATTCGGCTTTAGACTTTAGGGATTAGACTACAACCCTGATGGTGGGCACTGTCCGCCATCTAAAGCCTAACGCCTAAAGCCTAATTCCTAATCCCTAATTCCGTTCGACAAAAGCAAACTTCTTACCTTGCTGTTCGAGATCTCCCAAAATGCGATCGTATGCTTCGAGATCCCAGAGCGTCCACTTGGCAGTGACTTGTGGATCTTTACCAGGTAAAATATTAGGATTGGTAGCGACAAACTCCTTCAAGCTGTGAATAGTTCCACGCGCGACAGTTGGTTCATGCCAGCGGGTTTGGGTGGCGAGAGTGGCAATTTCTGCCCGCATCGCTGATGCAAGGACGGCATTGCCTTCGGCTTCAGCTTCTTGGAGGAGCAAGCGATAGCCTTTAGTATCTTTGTAGATAAAGTTATCGATCTTGGCTACTCCCAAATCTTGAGTAATTCGATCGAGTTGTCGCAATAACTGGGGTACGGTAGTACCATAGACCAATCCGGCCGCTTGAGTATCCATGATGGCGGGAATTGGTGCGATTGTGCCGTGTTCGAGTTCGATTGTCAGCCAGTATGCCATGCAATTATCTAGGTGTTGCTATCTAATTAGGTTACCCAGCCGAATGGCTAGATATACAGGTTTCCCAAAATTATGCTCGACCGATCTGTCTGCGATTTTTTCACGAACCGCCAGCACGACAGGCAGGTGTGAGCTGACAGAGTGCGACAATCGATCCTTATTTGGATCTTAATAGAGTATTTGGTAATTGAAATCACCCAGAAGGAGGATATTACAGCAGTTGCGATTAAGGATGAGCTAATTGCGGACAAGAGGCGGCTAATACTGTGGCGGTAGGACATTGCAGCTCCAAACAAGGCTGGCGGTAGTCTGGATCTACATCCGGGGTGAGGGGCATCTGTCCGAAAATCATCTGACAACTGAGATCTGTAAAGTTGGGTGTCATCCTCAAGGGAATCCCAAACTGCTCGGTAAAAAAATCTTGGGTGGGGACTTTGCACATATTTACGCACATACCCACGCAGCCGCTGTCAGCAAGATAGCGACATTTCTCGATCTGTACTGCTGATAATTGCGATCTCACCGTGCCGTCTGTCAAGGCGATCTCTGCTGTAGTTACTTCACAAGGTCCCACCAGCCACTCAAACATTTGGGCAGCAAACCAAGCATTGAGGATGCATACTAGTCGCGTGGGAGCGAAGAATGTCCGAATTGCCCACAATACGGGTGCGGGTACTAACGATTGCAATACCTTAGCAACGATGACTTGCTGCTGCTGGGGATTACGCCCGTGCATAATTTGTTTGGACAGATCTACAAAGCCACCATAGCCGCTGACGGTGGTGCTTGCGCCTAGTGATTGCCCCATCTTGCGTGTAAATAACCAGATAAATAGTCGATCGATCGAGTTATCCTGGTATTCATCTTTGGTAATCGGCTCGGCTGGGGGCTGCATAACTGTACTCACATTAGTGGGTTAGAAATCTACCATCACGATCTTAATTGGTTGCTGGCGATCTCGCATCAAAAAAGCCGGGTAGTACCCAGCTTTGATGAGATCGATTGAGGTTGTAGCGACTACATTAATCCCAAGAAGTGTAAGGTACCTTGTCCAGTAACGAACTCAGTGATGAGGGCTGCAACGAATCCAATCATTGCCATCCGCCCGTTCAATAGTTCTGCTGAAGGAGTAAAACCGAACTGTGGTTCTGCTTGTTTCTTAGCTTGCATGATTTTGACTCCAGGATGGGTGAATATTTATGACTGCGGATGAAAACTGAACTCAACGAATAAATTTGCCAACGGCGAGTCTTTGGGAATATTCGTAGCTAAAGTTACATTAATCCCAAGAAGTGTAAGGTACCTTGTCCGGTAACCAATTCAGTAACGAGTGCGGCTACGAATCCGATCATTGCCATCCGCCCGTTCAATAATTCTGCTGAAGGAGTAAAACCAAATTTTGGCTCTTCTTTCTTGGCTTGCATGGTAGTACTTTTGGTGTTGTAAAGATTTATCACTGCTTATATAAACTAATGTAACGAATAAATTCACAAATGGCAAGTCTTTGGAGAAAATTCCCAGAATTTTTAGTCCCTGAGTAATAAGTTGTGTCTCCAGGCGAGATCGAGCAAAGTTGACAGTGCCAGTGCCCAACAACTGGGAGAGAATGCCCAATGGTCGTAAAATATAGGCTATAAACGGCTAAGTCGCAATTTTTCACATCCCACTCACATCATGAACCGTTCTGGACAACTCGATCGCTATTATCACCAAATCCAATCGATTATCCTCAGTCGCCAAAATCCGATTACGGGGCTGTTTCCTGCGAGTACAGCTATTACGGCGCATGGTGACTACACCGATGCTTGGGTGCGGGATAATGTTTATACGATCCTTGCCGTGTGGGGATTGGCTTTGGCATATCGGAAAGTCGATGCACCACCGGGGCGACTATTTGAGTTGGAGCAAAGCGTGATTAAGTTGATGCGGGGGCTGCTATTTTGTATGCTGCGGCAAGCTGACAAGGTGGAGCGATTCAAGCAAACGCAATCACCACTGGATGCGCTCCACGCCAAGTATAGTACCCACACGGGAGATGTGGTGGTCGGTGATGATGAATGGGGACACCTTCAATTGGATGCAACGTCCCTGTTTATACTGATTTTGGCGCAGATGACGGCATCGGGGTTACCAGCGATTTATACCCTCGATGAAGTGAACTTCGTCCAAAATTTGGTTTATTATATCGGACGCACTTATCGGACTCCCGATTTTGGGCTGTGGGAGCGCGGGGACAAGATCAATCATGGCAGTGTGGAACTCAATGCAAGTTCGATCGGGATGGCTAAAGCGGCACTCGAAGCGATTAATGGTTTAGACTTGTTTGGGGCGAGGGGTTCGCAAGCATCGGTGATCCATGTGTTGCCGGATGAGATTGCCCGAGCGCGATTGACATTGGCTTCGCTGCTACCACGGGAATCGAGTTCTAAGGAAACGGATGCAGCGTTGTTGAGTATTATCGGGTTCCCGGCTTTTGCTGTGACAGATCCGCAATTGGTGGCGCGGACTCGGAATAAGATCGTGGAGAAATTAGAGGGTAAATATGGCTGTAAGCGGTTTTTGCGCGACGGACATCAGACAGTACTCGAAGATACTACCCGCCTGCATTACGAGCCGGAAGAGTTACTCAAGTTTGAGGGGATTGAATGTGAATGGCCGTTATTTTTCACATATCTATATTTGGATGCTTTGTTTAGCGGCGATGTTGCCAACATTGAGAAATATCGTAACTTACTAGCAAATGTTGCTGTCGAGATCGATGGGACGCAATTATTACCAGAATTATATTATGTGCCCGAGTCGCAAATCGCCGCCGAACGATCGCAGCCACACTCACAGACTAGATTACCTAATGAAAATCTGCCCCTAGTTTGGGCGCAGAGTTTATATTTTCTGGGCGAGTTATTATTCGATCGATTCTTGGCACCTGGAGATCTCGATCCGTTGGGTAGACATCTTCAAATTGGTAACAAAAGACGGCGGACGGTGCAGATTGCCTTGATTGCCGAAGATCTAGATTTACAGGCACAATTAGCTGAGCATGGGATTGCAACTCAAATCCCCGCCCAAATCGAACCGATTCAAGTCCGGCAATCGACAGAACTAGCCGCAGCTTATGCCCAAATCGGTCATAACGATAAACTAAAACTCACGGGTCGCCCAGTACGTCGCTTGCGAAGTTTGACAACTTCGAGAATATTTAATATCTGCGGCGAGACGATCGTTTTCTTACCAGCATTCTTAGATCGTCAACAGTTTTATCTGACTTTTGATTATCACTTTTTGATCTCCCAAATTAAGGCAGAAATTGTTTATATTAGCGAACAATGGACGCAATTAGGTAGACCAACGCTGACCTTATTATTGACTAAATCGCTATTGCAAGAAGGTCAAGACGAATTTCAGGGACAAGAATTTGCGTCACCACTATTGGAGCTGATTGCCCAATTCAAGCAAGGCAGATGTAATACCGTCTCGATCCGCTTGGGATATCTCAATCAACTGAAATTAACTGCTGGGATGGAACGGATCGATAATCTCCATGACTTTAAATTCGATTTAACATCTGTAGATTCGTCATTGCCCCAGCACTATTATCTCGCCTATGCTACCGATCGCAATCAACCATTAACCAATAATCAAGAATTTTTCCTAGAAGCCGAAACTGATATTAAAGTCTTGCTCCAACAACTCAAAGATTCCAATAATCTCTATCAGCAAATCGAATTATTACACACTTTAACAAAATTAAAAGGATTAAATTTTAATACTGGGTTTGGTGGTGCTGGGGTCATCGCCACTGTCGCCGATCTCCTCAATGAAGTTTATTTCAAAGCGGGGAACTTTAGCAATCGTCCGCAGTGGGCGATCGTCCGGTATGCTGCGGGTTTACTAGATAAGGTCGATATTAGCCTCTCCGATGCGGTAACCGATATTTTAATCGGGGGTAAGCAACTGACAGTCGGGATGGCCTACAGCGAAGCTGCTTCGATCGATCGACCGATGTCTCACACTGAAATAGTCGAAAAAATTGATGAATTCTGTCGTGAAGATATTCGCGATCGAGTATTGACACAAGAGATTATTATTTATCTAGGCTTATTAATCAAATCTCAACCAACCCTAGTTAAAGGTTTACTCACCCTCCGAGTCGGCTATCTAATTTTATTACTAACTAGCGAACTCGCGATCGAATTGGGTACTACTCAAGATACCGCCTATGAAAAATTGATGGAACTCAGTCCATTTGAAATCCAAACCAGACTCCATCAAGTATTAACGGACTATCAAGGCTTGGGAAATACCGTTTTTCAACAAGAATCATTACACCTCAATCAATCTCAAAATCAAATTGAATGGATGTCTAATGCTGTCGATGCCTTTGCAAATAGCTCTCCTGCTGTAATTGATTGGCGATATCAACGCCAAAAAGATGGATCGATCGCTAGAGTCGAGCGAGATTTTTATCCGAGTGTATGGCGACTGCTAGAACATTGTCAGGGCGTAACAATTGGTGATAAATTAGAAAAACGCAATCGGTTAGATAGTGAAGTAATCTTATCAGAAATGACCCCAGGTGAGAAAAACTTTGCCCTGCGGATCGAACATTTACTCAATAAAATTGTCGCCCCAGAATATCGCCAATTAAATATCGAAGCTCTAATGGCACTAGCGGCATTATCCGAACGTAATCCAGATTTAGAAATTGCTGAATATATCGTTTTGGATGTATTAATCGGTCATGCAGTCCGCTTGGCTTGGCTAGATGTCGATCTGCCCAAAGTGACACCGCATCAATTCGATCGATCGGCGTTTGAGCCAGCTAACTATGAGCGATATAAGTCTTTTGCTTGGAGTGCTTTTTATCAAAGTTCGCCCCATGTCTGCGGCAATTATCTGGTCAAATCACTGCAATTCTTGAGTCAGTTAGCAACTGAACCAATCGGGCTAAAGTCCTAGTCGATCGGCATCAACCTAAATAATTTGTGCGCCAAGCGATCGCCAGATGAATGGGATCGAAATTGTCCCAGCAAGTTTCTCCAGGCGATCCCACGGCGATTGGCACAAATTTTGACCCGATCGGTCATTACAATAATAACTGCTGTACAGCGACTCTGAGCCAGTTCTAGCGAGGTAACCGATCGGCAGGATTATCGACATCGACTTGAACATTTTGGCGAAGTTTGACTGGAGGCAGATTAATTCCGGTAGGACTATCATTGCTACCATTGATTTGCTGAGTGCTCTGGCGGCGTTGAGTCGCGCGCTCGGTACCGCCGACACTAGATTGAACATTGACAGTATTAACGGTGTTGCCCACACAGCCACCAGTCGAACCTTGACTGACATTGTTGGTGCGGTCTGTAGGTTGGCGCGAACCGCCGATCGTCATTTGAATATTCGTATCATTCATCACGCATTGGGCACTAGCTTGACGAACGGGGAGTGCAGCCACAGCCGATAATGTAGCTAGAGCTAGCAAATTAGCAGATAGGAATGAGGATTTCATAGTGTCTTGGTGGAAGTAATCTTGACTACCACTACATTCCCATCGGTGATGATTCCGTAAATCTCCAACATCAACTCTAGACACCGTATCGGCAATCTCGCTGCAAAATGTTGCTCTAGCCTGTCGGAATGGGAATTTTAAGTGTAGACATCTCCTCCTCAGACATTCATCTATCCCATTGCGGGCAATTGTCCCATGCTCAATTCAGACCAAGACCTACACTCAAAATCAAATCGCCAAGCTAGGTCTCGATCCCTACACTCTTCCCCGGCTAAGAGTAAATTGAGCATCGAGCAATCACCAGCGATGCCGATATTTGCCGAAGCTACCACGTTAGCGGTACGGCTGGCGGTTGCACCTGTAGCCATCCTCACCACGACCGCCAGTACTGGGTACCAAATTGGATCGATATCCGGCTTAGAGCGGCTTCATCCCCTACCCGATCGACCGAATTTACCATTAGAATTAGCTGGGTTGGAATACTGTCACGATCGTGCGATTAATAGTCAACGCTCGATCGTTACCAATTTTCACAACCATCCTCAATTAGCGCACTCATCTCTGCTGCGGGTACATGGCATCCAAGCATATTTAGGCGTACCCATGATGACTGCTGCTGGTGACAGGTTGGGGACACTGGCGATTTTTGACTTCAAACCGCGCCAATTTAGCGATCGCGATATCGAGATTCTACACCTAGTTAGTCGCCTCGTCGCCAGCGAATTCGAGCGCAAATTACTCAGTCAAGCACAGCTAAATAATTGGCTTGGTAATCTCCAATCTCGATCTACACCCGGATTTGACGATCCGTGTGCTGCTGACGAACATCACCAGCATCAACTCCCCACCACCAAGCTCGAACATTTACCCCTACCCACCGCCCTACACCAAGTTCAAGGCGCAATTGGGTCGCAATTATTGACTCATTTAGCCCAAGAACTCCGCACCCCACTTACCTCGATCCTGGGGATGGCAAGCGTCTTACAGCAAGAAGTTTATGGCGCGTTAGCCAGTAAGCAAAAAGATTATTTAGGAATTATCCACCATAGCAGTCAACAATTGGTCGCACTCATCGATGAAATCTCGCAATTAGGCGGGTTCGTCGGTGACGTATCCAGCACTACCCACTACCAACAGCAACTAACACTCAAGTCTGTAAATCTCGAACTCCTCTGTCAATTAGCACTTCAGAGCCTAGAACCGCTGGCACAAAAAAAACAGCAACAGCTTAAATTAGCTCCGGCTCAGAGTCGTACTGCGAGTAGAAGTACCACCTGGATGCTAGATAAAGATAAAGTCCGTCAAATTATCCACTATCTCTGTCTGAGTTTAATTCACGCTAGTGCGATCGATCGACAAATCTCGATCGAGATTACCAATCTCACCGATACACTCCAAATTCAGATCGTCACTGACGATCTCGACGCAATCCTGCCGCAATATCCCGCAGCAGCACTCCTCCCAAACGAGATCGAGAATGCCAAAATCGGGCAAGAGCTACGGATTAGTTTAGGGTTATCGCTCAGTTATACCCTCGCTGCCACACATGGCGGTAACATCACCCTCATTGCCAATGGCAACGGTTATCAGCTCACCTTACCGCTCCTGACATAAGGCTTTAGGCTTTAGGGAATGAAGTGTTTAGCAACATGGACGATCCCGATCCCAATCTCTAATTAGAGCATGACAGATCGCTACCCATTACCCATTACCCATTACCCATTACCCACTACCCATTACCCATTACCCATTACCCATTAC
>JBBRVB010000043.1:0-16416 GCA_038247275.1 Chroococcales cyanobacterium | reverse complement strand
GACTAAGGTACTCAAAGGGTTTGCTGCACTGGGATTTGCACTAATGGCAGTGCGATTATTGTGGGTAGAGGAGTAGAGCATTCGTCTTACTTACTGAGAGAAGCAGGTATAAAGCCTCCCCATTTATGGCGTTGCGAGTGACCCGCAACGCTAGGAAATCAAACGAGATTATCATTGATTCAAGCCTCTGTCCTTCCGATCGAGCAGACGCTACAAAGGACGGAAAGAGGTAATTATTAATTATCAATTATCAATTATCAATTATCAATTAAATTAAGCATCATCTAATGCCGCAATCCCAGGGAGAATTTTGCCTTCTAGTAATTCCAATGAAGCACCACCACCTGTCGAAATGTGACTCATTTGGTCGGCTAGACCAACTTTTTCGACTGCGGCAACTGAGTCACCACCACCGATAATGGTGATTGCACCAGTTTTGGAGATGTCCGCTAAGGTGTGGGCGATCCCTTCGGTACCTTCGGCGAATTTAGGAAATTCAAATACACCCATCGGGCCGTTCCAAATTACCGTCTTGCAATCAGCTAAAGCGGCTTGGAATACTTTCAGTGAATCAGGTCCGATATCCAAACCCATCCAACCATCGGGGATGTTGTTGATATTCACAATTTGAGAATTGGCATCTGGAGAAAAACTATCGGCGACTACTACGTCAGTGGGTAGTAAAAGCTGTACGCCACGATCTTTTGCTTTGGCTTCGAGCGTGCGTGCGAGTTCTAATTTATCTTCTTCAACCAGAGATTTACCGACATTCAAACCGCGTGCTTTGTAGAAGGTAAAAATCATCCCGCCACCGAGAAATAATTTGTCGCACTTGTCGAGTAAGGTTTCAATTACGCCGATTTTACTCGATACTTTGGAACCACCAACGATCGCAGCCAAAGGCTTTTGCGGTTTTTCGATCGCGTTTTGGAGATATTCCAATTCTTTTTCGATGAGGTAACCAGCAACTGAAGGACTCAGGTACTTGGTGACACCTTCAGTGGAAGCATGTGCGCGGTGGGCGGTACCGAAGGCATCATTCACATATAAGTCGGCATTTGCCGCTAATTTCTTGGCAAATTCGGGATCGTTTTGCTCTTCTTCGGGATAAAAACGGACGTTCTCAAGGAGTGCCACTTGTCCATTCGCCATCGCCGCAATTTGACTGGCAACTTCGTCACCGATACAGTCATTGCATTTGACCACATCTTGCCCTAGTAGCTCCGACAACCGCTTGGCAACAGGGGTCAGGCGCAATTTCTCATCCACACCTTTAGGACGACCGAAGTGGCTGCAAAGGATGACTTTAGCACCTTTGCTGGTGAGGTCTTTGATGGTGGGGAGTGCGGCGCGAATCCGGGTATCGTCGGTGATATTTCCGGCATCATCTACAGGTACATTAAAATCAGCACGGACGAGGACACGTTTGCCGGTAAGATCGGCTGCGGATAGACTGGCGATCGATTTCTTGGACACTGGTTAAACTCCTTAAAATATGGTGGTTAATTTTGGTTTGATATTAAGTGCGAAAGTTAGTTAGTAATACTGATTTTTGCTGTAGTAAAGACGACATTTAACTCTGCCGTTCTCAATTCTACCGGAAAACCCGTGTAGATTTGTTACCAATCTCGATCGAGTTGGAGCTGGAGATCGAAAATAAGATGATGTCAGAGGATAAACGACAGGATTCCCTAGCCTCGCGTGATATGTTTAACAAAATCCTATTCCCACTCGATCGATCTCGTGAATCCCAGGAAGCCATTGCGGTGGCGATCGATTTGGTGCAGAAGTATCAAAGTAAGCTCATTTTATTGTCTGTCGTCGAGACACCCGATCTCGATGCTGAAGTCCTCGAAGATCCGGTGATGCAATCTCCAGAGGCGATCGACAGGTTACTACATTCGGCACAAGAGTTATTTGCCAAACGCGGGATCTCAGCCGAAATTTTGCAGCGGGAAGGTAATCCAGCATTTACAATTTGCGATGTCGCCGACGAACTCAATGTCAATCTGATCGTGATGGGAAGTCACGGGATTGGTTTGGATCTCGAAAATATAGCCGAAAGTGTCGCCAATCGGGTGATAAATCTTTCGCCCTGTCCGGTATTAGTCGTGCCTTAGAGAATAATCAGTGGCACGATCTAGCCAAGATCGATCGATTGTAAAGTATCGATCCCAGAATTTTATGGGCTTATTTTTTTTGTCCATAGGGAATGAACCGAATTTCAATCCTCCGTCTGGAATCATCGGCACCTCGATCGACCTTGGCAAGTTCGCCAGATGGCAAGTACAATTGACCAGCAGAATAAGCCCTGAAATTAACTTTCCCTAAGTTTTTGGTATTTAAAAACTGGACTACTGCGATTGCTCTCATTAGTCCTAGATCGGTATTAGAACCAGCTTTCAAAGCATTAATTTTTTCCTTTCCAGTAGCCGCCGATGTTAGTTTACCGTCGAGATTACTGGTGTTACTAATTCCCTGACTATCTGTATGACCGATTACTTGAATGAAGTCAGTATTACCCTTTTCTGTTGCTTCTTCTATTTTGGGTAGGATTACAGCTTGGATATATTTTTGTAAGTCAGGCGTTAACTCGGCACTTCCCGATGGAAATTTAAAGTTCCCAGATTTTTCATCAATGATAATTGGTGCAGAGGATTTTAGCTTCTCTTTTGCAGCTTGCAGTTCTTTCTTGAGGATCTCAAGTTCCACTCGACTAATTGGTGGAGTAGACGGCTTGCTCATTACTAGTTGCAATAAACTAATCAGCAGAAAAAAGCTGACAATCATGAAAGCATTTGACATCAGATCGGTAAATGCTTGGAAAATACTTAATGAGTCTTCAGAGATATCTCGATTAATTCTTCTAGTCATGGTGTCTATATTTAATTACGCTTATTATTGAAAAAACTACTGGACTTCTCTGGGGCAGTATCTCCAAGACTTAATCTTGACTCTAGTTTGTCGATCGTTGCGAGTAATTTTGATAGAGATTCTCGCTCATTCAGACTCATTTGGGTGATATATTCTTTCAAAGATTCAATCGATCGATCGCTGCGCTGGTTATCAGCTTCTATTCGATGATTTAAGATATTTCTTAATTCCTGCCAACTCGACTGATTAATTTCACCAAGATTTTGGACTGATAATTCAGTGCTATTTAATACTTTATGATAATTGCGATCGATATCAGCTACAGTAGCTCTAGTAGACTCGGAAACTTGCAGGGTGTTTTGACTAAGAGTAACTACTTCCTCGCCAAACTGTTGTAAACCACTAATAGATCGATTTATAGAAGTAATTGCTGGCTCTAGTTTTGCTACTACTGGCTGCATTTTTTCAGAAGCTTGACTAAAAACTGCTGTAGAGTTAGCAAATGTAACCTGAGCAGTTTGCCAGCTTTTTGTCTGTTCTTCTATTGTGGTAGCTGCTTGCTCAAACGTCACTGCACTGCTACCAATAGTTACTGATGCTGCACCGATAGTTAGGGATGCAGCCTCAATTTGCGTGCTAGATGTTTGCCAACGTTCATAAACCTGTTGAGCTAATTGTGCCGCTTTTTGATTGCTACCAATCATTGATTCGATCGAACTTCCAAAACTTCGAGCCGACTTACTGAAAGCTTTTTCATGAGTATTTAGATTTACCAACACTCGATCGAGATTTTGAACAATACTATTGTTTTCGACTTTATCTGCACCCAATACAAAGGTATCCACCCCAGACTGAAATTGTGGCAATAGGCTACTAATCGTCTGCGTTTGGGCTTCTAGGGAGACAACCGCTTGTGAAAAGATATTCGCACCACGATCGATTGTTACAGAGGCATTATCCATACAGGTAATAGAGGTATGCAAACTCTGATACACCTTCTCAGCTAATTCTGCTGCTGTTTGATTGCTACTAGTGATGCCGACAAGGGAACCTTCTAAGGTTTTAGTAGATTGAGTAAAAGCCTGTTGACTAGTATTTAATTCGCCTAAGATGCGATCGAGATTTTGGATGATATTATTTTGTTCGATTTGGTTAGCAGCTATTTTAAAAGTTTCTACTCCACCTTTGAATTCTCGGAGTGAATCTGATAATGTTTGATTCTGGCTTTTGAGAGAGTTAGCCGCATATTCAAAGGTTGTGGCACCTGTAGATATAGTTCCAGCAGCATTGGCAAAGTTCGTATATACAGTTTCAGCAATCTTATTAATTCTTGAACACTCATCAGCAATTTGGATGGCAGCTTTACCAAATGATGACTCTAATGCTTGACCAACATTGTCATGAAATCTTAGCAGAAATTCTTGCTGCTGTTCGACCATTCTTTCGATCGCTCGATCGAGACGGGTGTTTCCCTCAACTGTTGGTTTGTAAATATTGTCTAGATAATCTTCCAATCCAGATATTAACTGATATTTAGCAATACTAGTATTCCAAACTGTGTTGGCGATAGTTAGGATAGATCCTAATATCAGCCCAAATAGACTAGTTGAAAAAGCCACCCCCATATCCCGTAGTGGCTGCTGTAAACCTTCCGCTAATCCACCCATGTCGAAATTACTTTGATTAAGACCTGTTATTATTGTTGAAATATTAGTTAAATTTCCAGTAATTCCTAAAAAAGTACCAATTAAGCCAGCAGCAATTAATAAATTTGGTACAACTCTAGTAATTCCGTCAACCCAATCGAATTGACGTTCAACTCCTCCATAAGATATTGTTTCATCTTTATATACGCTATCGATTAGAGCAATAGTATTAACATGTTCTAGCTTTTGGCTTGCTTGCTTATAGCGTTTCTTGAGTCGATCGATAATTTGTGGTTGTTTTCCTTCGGTATTACCAGCGGCTAATAATCTGTCAATGCGCTTATTTATTTCTTCTAGCTTTTTATAAAGACTGCGCCGTAAAAATAGTACTGCAAGTGTGACAATTACTAAAGTTAAGATCGCTAGCTGAGTTAATCCTGGGATGAGTGTAAGGAATTGCATCTTGATAAATATCTAGTTGGAATGTAATTGGTAGTAAGATTGATATTCTATATATTTGTGTTTTGAGGTTCGACAATATCGATCGAATCTACATCGATCGAACCTTCTTCTCGATTTACTAGATGTTGAGCCTGTAATATTTTTTGTTCGTTACTAGGATTAGCTTTAGCCTCCTTAACTAATCGATCGATCTGATTCCGTAATTTCATGAGAATTCCTTCTGTCGCATCTCGATCTAGTGTGACTGCTTTACCCAAAATCATACTGACCTCTGAAAAATTAGAATCTTCTTTAGAAAGTCTCATAACTTCTTTGCCGAATGATTGTAGTTGTGGTAAATATTGAGATTCCCACGAACTGGGATTAGTTCTAATCTTGTTGATAACATCATCTCGCTCTTGCTTGAGACTTACTACAATCCCAGCCGCTTTAGTAATTTGTTCTAATGCTTCGCTCCAGATAAGACTTAATGGGATCGAGTCATATCGATCGAGGAAATCATCATAATTTTGATACAAATAACAATCATCTTGTTTCTCTAGTATTCCAAAAGCCAAACAAGCATAAAAGACATTTTGCATCTCTTCCATCAAACGTGCTTCTGGAGGAATAATTTCAGAGAATATCTGCTGATAATCATTATGAATCCGCGCTCTATTTTGCTGACACTCGCGTTCATAGTGTTCGCGCATTTTATCTAGCCCTTGGATTAGACGTAATGGGAAAGCTGCATATTCATTAACAATGACTATTTCACCATCATTTTGAACTGCTTTCAGAACAGATCGCTGAATACCGATCTGATTTGTCAATAATTCATTAAATTGATGACTATAACTATCGTCAGCTTGCTTAAATGCAATAATCTCCGATCTGTTTCCTTGGTCTTCATAAAAATAACCATCTTTGATTAAAGGTAGTAATGGCTTAGATTCTGACAAAATTTGTTGCATTCTATTGTTAGCAGCAGCAAAAGGATATTTCTCTAGAAATCGAGTAACTACGCCTTGTAAAGCATTAACTTTCTGAGTGGCGAAGCGTTTATCGATCGAGATCTTAATTCCTTTCTCCATCAGTTGCTTGTCTACTTGACTAGAGACAATATAGAGTAACCATTCTCCATCCGCTCTAACCTCTCTATCAGTAAATTTAATCAGGAGATTAACTAATGATTGCTCAAAAGCAAACTCTTCTTTCAAGACTTGCTTACTCATGGCGATCAATGTTGATTTCTCATCCTGTTCTGAGAGTAGCTCTCGATAACAAGCAGTAATGTCATTAGGACTAAATAATGCTTCCCCTGTTATTTCATCTGGATTGAGTCGTTCTAAATCCTCGATGTTTCTTTGATAAGTTGCATCAACTGATTTCAGTAGTGTGTTGATTTGACTAGATTCAGTAATTAGAGACTGAACAAAATTTACAAGACCTTGGTTGACATCTAAGGCTGTTTGATGTAGTTGATAATCAAAGTTCTGCTGAATTAATTTCTTTATATCGTTGAAGATTTGGATTGCTTCAGTGCGGAACTGTTGATTCTTTTGTTTGTTATTATTGAGAATCCCCAAGAATCCTTTTTGATTTTCGATCTCTTGCAATTGACGTTCGCCATTACGCCATTTAGTTTCGATCTCATCCGATGTCGATAATCCAGTTCTGGCTTGTAAATAGTCTTCAAGCTCTCGTTGCTGACGATTAAGATCGGTTAGTAGAGCTTCGAGCCAACTCCGTCCACTATTTAGGGAAAAGTCTTGAGAAGATGGCGATAGCAGTTCTTCCAAGAACTCAAATATCTCTCGACCAGTAGTGAGACGTAATTCTGACTGATTTTTCTGGATTTGGGTTAACCACATCCCCCGAATATCTTCGGTTTCACCTGGTTGAACTCGCCGAAATTGAGCGCGACATTCACTAGCTAATTGTGATAACACCTGCTGTCGATCGGTTTCTGTTTGAACTGCATTAATTTCCTGCGCTACTTTATCATTCCAAGTTTTAAAGGCTTGAGCAAATGTCTTTTTATTATCCAGCACGATCGATTGTAACCGCTGGGGTAAAGCTCGATCGCTAGGAGTACCGCATTTAAGTAAGAATCGATCGAGTAGCACTTGTGGATCGGTACTCTGTCCGATACCGCGCATCCAAAATGCAATCAGTCGCTGCCTGATTTTATTGAGGGCGATTTGGACGATTCGCTCCTGGGGAACGTAGATTTTAGCCAGTCCAAAAGTTAGATATCGCTGGACATTACGCCGAGGATGATTGTCTAAACGGGTGAGTTTATCATTAAAGTTATCTTTCTGACTTTTAATTACAGTCGTCAACTCGTCGCCAAAATCTAGGAAAATTTTATGAGCGATTACATTACATAGCTTACTCTGCTCGTTAATCTTATAATCTGTCAGAGTCTTATTCGAGACTAGATAGGTAAAATCAAACGGCGGACGTTCGCTATTAATATTCACCAACTGCTGGGGGTCATAACAGGCTTGGAAGCGAGTATTACTTGCCGAATAATGATTTAACTCTTTTAATGCCGCATAGGTGTTTGCGTTCATGCTAGGGGTATTCCCATAGATTTCTGGACTAGCAATCAAGTAACCAATCAGTTTACTTTCGTTATCCCCATACGCCTGTCGCAGACTATAGGCAACATCCAAGAACATGCCACTCCCTGTACCACCGCATAGAGAACCAACCACGAAAATATTCAATCCAGGCTGAACAGTTAAGCCTTGCTCAAGCATTACCCGCTCGTGCAGTCTGGTGCGATCTTCTGCTGATTTAATTGATTCTCTAATCTTCCGATAATTATGAAAAAATGATAGTCTACCTACAGGTCTAATACCCCCTGCACCATCTTCGATCGCTTTAACATTGCGAATTAGTTGTGGTGGTAGCCATCTGCCGATATGCTCATAGGGACTCGAACTATCAAACTCGCCCCGCCGTTCCAATCCCCGCACTAACTCATCAATTTCTTGACTCGTCATCGTCGTTATCACCCGCTCTGCTGGTTTAAATAGGATATTCTCACCGCGATAGGTACTACCAGTACTCAACCCCGATAAATTACCCGCGCCTTTATCCGCATCGATATGTACGAAACTGACTACAGGTAAAGCATCTAGCTTGCCATATCGATCGATAATCAAACGGCGAATCTGCATCAAGACATCGCGCCCAGTACCGCCCAAGCCAATGCACAGCGTTCGTTGAATGGTATGTGATTCTCTAGTTTCAGACATGATAGATGACCTTAATTATTGATATTAATAGTTAGTTCAAAATCGCGTGATTGGTGCGGACAGTTTAGGCGGATATGTTTACCAGCCAGAGCTTGACGCTCGGTAACTTCTCGATTCTGATAATAAATCTCCATCCCTTCGCCCTTGATTGGCTCCAAAAACAGTCGATTCCCCTCGCGCCGCAGATATCCCCTCGTTTCCCCATCTCGACAGTCAATATCGCTACCGATACCGAGCTTTTGGTGGTTCCGAAGATAATGAATCCGTGGCTCCGAATCCTGCTCGTCAGAAATTGTCAATTCCCAAGCTTTCTGAAGACTGTGCCAATATTTCAACAGCCAAAGTCCGCCCCCAGTGAATCCCAAGAAACCAATCGATAGTACTAATCCTGGTAGCCATAACTGCTGAACTAAATAACCATTAATCAAACAAGTTTCTTGCCCACCTGGGGCTGGAGTGCAAAATTCCTGGACTGTGGGCGCAATATCGACCACACTCAAGTTATAGTTACCGATTTTTTGCGATCGCAATTTCAGCGGCAAAGCATCGATCCATTCTTGTCGCTCTTTACTCTCGGCTGAATTTTGCTGGCGAAACGGGCTAGTGGCTGGAGTCTCTACCCAGATAGCCGAAGTAATACCTGGTTTCGTTAATAGTGGCGCATCCGTCAGCCATACCACTGACTGGGATCTGATACTTTTATTAGCGGTGAGCCGACACTGATTTAACTGAGCTAAACCTTGGTAGATTGTCGATTCCGCAATCTGAATGTCCGTATTCTGGAGCGCATCACTAGATTTGAGCGGTAGTGTCTGGAGAATCCGATCGATATCGGCGGGTTTACCACCAAACGGAATTGCGGCATCTGCGGATAAGCAATCTACCTGGGGTTGCAGCGGGTTCACTATCGAGGCAAATGGGACGACATATACCGCATCCCCCGGTTGCAAACTATCTTGGATAATCTGCTTGAGGCGCAACCGCCCCTCATCATTCAAGCGGACACTTCCGGTGAGATCGATCGCTAGTACTACATCCCGCCCCTGGTGGCTGGAAGTCATTTGTAGACCTGTTTTTTGCCAGTCAGAGAGCGGTTGATGACTCGGTACGACTTTTGAGCAACTTGAGTTCAAGGGAAATAGTTGGGGAGTAGATCGGATATATCTATAGTTCCCTCGTCTTTAGCCAGTTACACATCCAACTCCCTAAACTCGCTAAAATTTACTAAAGCGACGAATAAGTTACATTGACTCTTCAGGGGAGACGATCGAATGAGTATAACTATCGCCAAGTGGACGATCGAACAATATCACGAACTAGTTGCTACAGGGATTTTAGACGACAGGCGGGTAGAGTTATTAGCAGGAGATATTGTCGAGATGCCACCAGAAGGAATGCCCCATGCCGTATACTGTGGCAGAACGGTAAAGTATCTGAGAAATTCACTCGGAGATCGAGCAGAAATCAGAGAGACGCACCCAATTACTCTACCTAATAATTCTGAACCAGAACCGGATGTCGCGATCGTGCGCGCTCCAGACACTCAATATCTCGCCCATCATCCCTATCCAGAGGATATCTTTTGGTTGATTGAATATTCCGATACTACGCTAGTAAAAGATCTCAATACCAAGCAACGAATCTACGCTCAGGCGGGGATTTTGGAATACTGGGTAGTCAATTTACAAGCATCAGAATTAATTGTATTTAGAGGTGTGGGTAATGATGGTTATGAGACAGAAGATCGATTGAATGATGGATCGATCGTGCCTTTGTCTTTCCCAGATCTTGAAGTTGAAGTCAGAAGATTATTTAGTATTTAGTTATCTCAACGGCAAAGTAGCCTCTCGCTTGCGAGAATTGGATTATGACCTATACCTCTACCAAAGTTCTCACCTTTGATGAATTTATCGCCCAATACGGCGACAACCCTCGCTATGAACTAATCGATGGAGAATTGCGCGACATGGAACCAACAGGCCCTCATGAAGCTGTCACGGGACAGCTAATCGGCTATATGTTTGGTGAAATTCTGCGTTCGCGCCGCAACTGGATTGTCCCCAAAAATTGCCTCATCAAACCACCTGCAATGGCTGCTACTGCTTTGCGTCCCGATGCAATCGTGCTGGATGAAGCAAAACTCAGTCAAGAACCGCTATGGCGAAAAGAACCGATCGTTTGTAACGGCAGTACGATTCAACTAGTCGTTGAAGTTGTCAGTACCAATTGGCAAGATGACTACGCACGTAAAGTGGAAGAATATGCACTCTTAGATATTCCTGAATATTGGATTGTAGACTATTTAGGCATCGGCGGTATTGCTTTTATTGGCAAACCAAAGCAACCAACATTTACAGTTTGTCAACTGGTTGGGGATACTTATGAGCAACAACAATTTCGACTGGGAGAGTCTATTTCATCTCTGACTTTTCCCGAACTTCAACTTCGGCTCGACGACATCATCCCTCGCCAGTAATTAGCATTAGCGCAGACACTCAGGATTCGATAACGATCTATTTCATTTACCTTATCCAGATCTTATGACTTAATTTACAAACTAAGTCTATTTTAACCGGAACGCTCCTCGGCTCGTTCCGTTGGCGAAGCCCCCCGCTGTGAGGTAAGGCTTCGCCAATGGCTATAAATCGGCTGATAATCTTCACCTGCAAATGGTTTAAAATCCCTGCCTATCGCAGTAAGAGGATCGCATTCAACTGTCATACGACATAGTAGTCGAAATTGCATTGGTGTTGGTGGTGGATTTACTCGATCGATCTCAACTTTAACTAGTAGGGGATTTTCTTGCAGAATCGGAAAAATATCGTGAGATAGATATCGCGGACAATATCCCAAATTGTAACGATCCTCTGGATGTAGTAATAAGGCTTTTGGATCGTAAAGATTTTGCAGATCGTGACTTAGATATAGATACTCTTGCGGTTGTAATTGGGCGGCTCGATCTAGCGAACATTTTGGCATATACTGTAATCCACGCACAAAAAAATAGGTGTGATAGCTCCCATTTTCATCAATTTCTGGACAGGGAAAAACCTCATAATTATCGGTAGCTTTTCCCCCACCACTCCGAGCAAGTACCGTCATCGGATCGTCTTCACCTGCTGGAATGTTTAAAGACTGGATGTATCTGCCATAATCAGGGCGAGAACGAGTCATTAAGCGATTAGAAAAGAGAGGGAAAAGATGAATCGAACTATATGTTTTTTCTAGATCTGGTAAAGAATGAACCGATCTAAAACCTTCATTATTAGCCTTTATGACTCCTTGAATATAGAAAAAATGATACTCACTACCATCGAATTCTAAACAACCAATTGGAAACCAGTGACGACTTTTAGGTTCTTGCCATGCTAAAAATAGTTTATTCATATTTGTTTGCGAAAATTCAATAATCTATCTCGGTTGTGTGTTAATATAATTTGAGCAAATTCGATAGCAATAGGCGATATGCGATTTTCAGGAATACGTTTAAACAGCCTGAGAGTGTCATCTGCTGATATGTTCCCTAAACGATCGAGCCATGTACATGCCGCTTGGGGATAAAATTTAGCAGCTTCACAAAAGGCTTCAAAAGTTTTGATTCGTTGCCTGTTCCCAATATTAGTATAGAGGTATGACTGACACTTATCGGCATAAGCTCCTACAGAATAACCTCGATCTTGTGTCTTGAGTCTTGCCTCACGCTTGTGGTCGGATTCATTTCTTCCTAAGCTAGAAGCATGGTCGCATGTTGGAGCCAAATAAAGTTTTTGGTCTAGTTCTATAAATCCCCAATTTTCATGATGGCGATCGCTATTACCAATCCAACAATCTAAAAGTAGATAGCCAATAAAAGTATGTTGAACTTTCTTAATATTTGGTAGTGGTTCTCAGTTTAAGGGTATAAATATTTCTGAATACTCGATTTCCAGCCAATCTAAACTACCAAAAATTAGATCGATAGTATGATGAGATAAATCTCTATTATCTTCTGGATAATCTGGATATATTTCAACTAAAATCTCATTACCAAGGATGAGATTGCCATGCTCAGGCAGAAAAGATTGAGAGATGATTCCATAGTCACCATGACAGGTTGCTAATTCGTATTCAGCGTGGGGAAGTTTTATCAGTTCACATAATTCTGATGCGATTTTTTCTGACCAATCCTCACCTGCTGTATTCGATCTAGACTTTTTATACAAGCACAAACCTAATCGATCGTGTCTAAACCAAAACTTTTCCTTTGTTCCCAGTGATTCTTGTGTTTGGGCATCTTCTGGCGAAACTTCAACTATTTGAAATTTTTCACTCACACTAATTTTAGTCGATCGAGTTAAACATATTATACCGATCGCTTAAACACTACTGGTAGGGAAGCAATGTAAAATAGCTCTAAGTTATCGATCGGGTGTGTGAGCAAATGACTGAGATCCAGGCTGTGCTATGTGGTTATTATGGCAAAGGTAATGGTGGCGATGAAGCCTTGCTAGTGTCGATGTTGGAGATGTTGCCGTCACATGTAAAACCGTTAGTACTCTCCGCCGATCCTCGCGCTACATCCAAAAGCTATGGTGTCAGAAGTTACGATCGGATGAATAGTGGTGCTGTCATCCGCGCACTTAAAGAGTCGCAAATTTTGATCTTAGGCGGTGGCAGTCTGATTCAAGATGCCACAAGTATTCGTAATTCGATCTATTATGGAGGGCTAATTGGGTTAGCCCAACAATTTGGATTACAGACATTTGCGATCGCTCAAGGGATCGGCCCTTTAAATAAACCCCTAACGCGGTGGATTGCCAAACGCGCCTTTTCAAGCTGTACCGCTCTGAGCGTCAGAGATCCAGCCTCTGCTGCCTTGCTCGAACAGTGGGGGCTATCCTGCCTCATGGCTCCCGATCCCGTCTGGAGCCTCGCCGCCACTCCCGTCCCCGAACTTGCAAGTATACCTAGCCCCAAAATTGCCGTCACCTTGCGATCGCACCCCAAATTGACCAATGAACGCTTGGAGATCTTAACTAGAGCCTTGGTGGACTTACAAGCTGCCACTGGTAGTCATGTTTTACTCGTCCCCTTTCAACCGACGACGGATCTGGATATTGCTCGGCAAATTCAGACCGAACTAACCGATAATAGTCAGGTGGTCACACTTACCGATCCCAAGCAACTTAAAGGTTTATTTCAAGGCGTAGATCTAGCGATTGGAATGCGCTATCACAGTCTAATTATGGCAGCAGCGGAGGGCTGTAAATGTTGGGCAATTAGTTACGATCCAAAAGTTAGTAAACTGATGACAGAAATCGGTCTTCCTGGCTGGGAACTAGCGGACATCCCCACTGATGCTGGCGCAATTACTCAAGCTTGGCAACAACACCTGGAAACCGGAACAGCACTCAGCCATGAATCAGTCCACAACCTCAATCAAACATCCCTCGCGCACAAAAACTTACTAAGTTCGGCAATTAATAATTTAAGCAGTTGACAGCGAAAAGTGCGGTCTTGGGGTTTCCCCAGTAAAGCACCTTTTCAAGACAGTTGACAGCTTGCCCCATACCCCTTCCCCACTCATCCATCCTGCCATGTCCCCAGCAGAACATTCTTCTCAAGCTAAAGCAGACCAATCGATCGAAACCATTTATACCACAGTCGAAACCCAACCCGATCGCACGGATTGGTTGACAGTCGTCAGCAATCTGCGGCAAATCAATCGTCAGCTAGTCGAAGAAATCGCTAGGTTAGAGCAAGCCTTGGCATCCGCCAAACAAACGCTACATACCCACAAAGAGCAAAACCAAAGCCATGAAATCACGATCTTGCAACAGCAAGACGAACTGAGAATCGCACACGATCGGGTTGGCTCCCTCTTTCAACAACTAGAAACATCTCACCAAATCGGACAACGCCAACAAACCCTGATCGAAACCCTCTCCCAGCAGCTAGAAATCGTCCAAAGCATCGTCCCCCAAATCGAAGCCGAACACGACCAACTCCGTCAAAAATATCAACAGCAAGCGCAAAAACTGGTCAAAACCGAACAAGTTGCCGTCGAACTCCATCGCCGCCTCAAACTGCAACTCCCCGCAACTCCCAGCGGCGAACTCACTCACCCTTCAGCAGTAATCACCGAGACATTACCACATCCGGCACCTCCTCCGATCGCTTCCCCCGTCGCCGCTACTGCTAGAATCAACCTCGATCCCCCACCCCGCGACGATCTGCCCCAGGACACAACACCTAGTTTTGACCCCGATAGCTGCACCCAGCTCGAACCAGCTCCACCCCCGTCTGAGATCGATCTTCCCAACTGGAATCCATCACCACCAGCAATTCCCAAACCAGCTACTACCAGCGGCTGGCGCGAAGCAATTCTCCAAGATCGAGAAGCCCATCGCCACAACTTTACTGAGGAGCGAGGCATCGCCGCCTCCTCAGAGATAATCGATAAAGAAAGTACCCCACTCAACGATCCCATCTCCGCATCATCCCCCAATTGGCCAGCACCAACCCTAACTCGTACTTCTCCCCAAACCGGTAGCGGAGATCGAGCGACGGGGAAGACAGTCAAAATCGACCTCCCCAAATTTCCGAAACGGTCGGAAAGTTAATCGACATCCTTTTATGCCTGGGTCAACTTAGATATCTAGGACATATCGTCTCCGCAAAGAGAGTAACTGACAATTTCTCTGCTCGTAGGCACAATTAATGAATTGCGCCTACGAGCAGTTGCCATATCCACAAAAAAATGGTTCTGCCATGACAGAACCATCAACTCATAGGAAACTATAATTTAACTTAAAATACCTAGCGAATAACACCTGCTTGTTTGGTCATATCGATCGGTTTCATCAGATACAAGCGGAGTAACTTGATCCCCATTGACGCGATCGTTGGTAAATTCTGAATCTTTTTCAAAAACTTAGGAGTTGGAGATTCTGCTGATGCTAATAACTTCAGATAGTCTGCGGCACACTTATCTAAAAGTTGGAAGAACTGGGGACGCTCTACATCCAAAATAAGCGGGAAGACTCGTCCCGCAGTTTTATTTGTTTCCTTAATAACTTCGATATCAAATTCGCGGCTATCCATCCCCAAAATTCCATAGAATTTGCTCGATCGATCGCGAAGATACATCGTAGCAAATACCGCTAATAGGAAGAATCGACACCAGAGTTTTGCTCTGAAATCATTTAGGAGCTGGGGTTGGGAGCGCATCAAGGCATCAAAGAAATCACCATGACGATTTTCATCTTGGCACCAGTTATCAAAGAAATGAAAGATCGGGTAGATCCGGTGTTCGGGATTTGCTTCTAAGTGCTGGAAAATCTTAATGTATCGCCAGTACCCAATCTTTTCCGATAGGTACACTGAGTAGAAGATAAATTTGGGTTTGAAGAAAGTGTAATTGTGAGTCTGAGTGAGAAAGCCCAAATCTAGCGAGAGTCCAAAGTCAGACATCGCTTTATTGAGAAAGCCAGCATGACGGGCTTCATCCCGCGATAGCAAGCTAAAACCTTCGGCTAGCAGCGGATTCTTGTGCTTGAGCTTACGGCTGAGTTCTTTGTAGAGCAGGAATCCCGAAAATTCGGAAGTGCAAGAGCTTTCGAGAAACTCGACAAACACCTGACGGGTTTCCATAGGAATATCGTCCCAGGATCTGTCGAATTTTTCATCCCTGACAAAGTGATTGCGGTTGTAGTCAACCCGCATTTCTTCGATAATCGCGAGTAACTCATCTTCATTGATGGACAGATCCATTTTCGCCATCTCTTCAAAGTCGGTCGTGTAAAACCGAGGCGTGAGGAGAGTTTCTTTGGCAGGGCGTTTTACACCTGGTCTGATTTCATCAAATGATGGTTTTGTAAGGGAGTTGACCATAGTGATTTTTTGTAATTAATTTAGATGGCGATCGCTAGCCGCAAGACACAGCCTCAATATCTCTATCTGCTATTTTTGCATTTTACCAAGTCTGGACTGGCTCGGCAGTGGTTTTGTGTTAAGAGTTACTAAGTGCCCATCCGCCACGATCTTTGATACTTAATTATGCCTTGCTACTTATTAGTTAGCAAGATGTAAACTAAAAGTATTGCTTTGTGAATTCAGTAATTAACTTTTCAGCTAATGACACCAACTAACGCACCAAAAGATCGAGATAGACGCTCTCTAGATCGACAATTTAGAATCCTAGAAAG
>JBBRVB010000042.1:0-16465 GCA_038247275.1 Chroococcales cyanobacterium | reverse complement strand
CAGAAATTAATTGGAGTTACGTTAGATTCGATCGCCATCTGTTCAGTTAGGGGTTAGGTTTTAGTTGTTAGGCTTTAGGGAATAGAATATTATTCGTAAGGTAGGCACTGCCCACCAACTGGATTTTAGCTATTAATAATAGCAATTATTTCTTGTGAGATAGGTACTGTTTGCTACGTACTAATTTGGAGAATTTTAATCAACCGGGAGGTGGGCACTGCCCACCAGATAAGCTTGCAGAAACTCTACCGATCTAAACAAGTTTCTCTGGCTACATCTAGCAATCCTCTAATCTAAAAGCTCGGAATTCTATTCAATAAAGAAAATACTCCAAAGCCAATCAGTAAAACGCCACTAGTTGGGGTAATCCAGCCAGACCACTTCCGTACTTCTAATAACTTCTTGATGACCGCCGTAAATGTTCCCGCTAAGATCAATGGTGCCACATAACCAGCCGTGTATGCCAGGAGGAGTACCGCCCCCAACCAGATATTGCCAGTACTTGCTACCCACGCGAGTAAACTCGCCAAAACTGGAGTACTGCAAGGCGAAGCCACCAGCCCAAAAGTGACACCCAGTAAATAAGATCGCGCACCATTTGGGAGATCTGTGGGAATCCAATCCATCCCGCCAAAGTCAGGAAGCTGAAAGGGTAGAGCTTCAAGTAGATTCAACCCCATCAGAATTGCCACCACGCTGACAAAGATCGGTAATCCCAAGCCAATTTGACCGTAAACTTTGCCGACTACCGCCGCGAAAATCCCCAGTCCAGCTAAAGTGGTCGCAATTCCCGCGCAAAAATATGTCGATTGGAGTGCTGCTTGCCAACGACTTTTGTATTCATAGCCACCGATGTAGCCGATCGTAATCGGTAACATCGACAATGTACAAGGGGTGAGACTTGTCAGTAGTCCCGCTGAAAAAATCGTCGCCACAGATACCCAGGTAATCTGAGTTAGTTGCTCTGTCACCAATCGATCGGCAAAGTGTTCGAGTTGATATAATGCCGTCTGAATGTCGATTGTGGGGATATCCATATAATGTCAAGTGAAAAAGTATCGCTAATCACACCCGATCGCCGATCGATAAATACTGTCAATTACTAGTTATAGCAATATTTATAGGCTGGCGGCTGAGTCTAGCTTGCCCACTACTATTGTCGCTGGTTTTCCCCCGATTGAGCTAGTAAACAGATCGCAAACCAGTTGCCGATCGAGTCAGAGTCGTGAGATAATTATAGACTGTGTTTATTTTATTCCCGCGTTGGGTCTGTAAAGAGTATGGCAGCCAAAAAGGGCGTTCGTATTATCATCACCTTGGAATGCACTGAGTGTCGCAGCAATACTGCTAAACGCTCGGCTGGCGTGTCCCGGTACACAACTATGAAAAACCGTCGGAACACCACCGCCCGGTTAGAGTTGAGCAAATTCTGTCGCTACTGCAACAAGCACACGACTCACAAAGAGATTAAGTAAGATGTTGCTAGTTGTATCGATAGTAAGGAAGAGGGTAATGGGTAATGGGTAATGGGTAATGGGTAAATTTTCACCCTTTGTCGCGTCGCCTTTTTGCCGCCCCCGATCCATACTCACGCAACTATTAGATATCCACTATTTCACCATCCACTATTTACCATCCACAAACAACATGGCATATTTTCGCAAACGGTTATCACCGATTAAACCTGGAGACCCGATCGATTACAAAGATGTAGACCTCCTTCGTAAGTATGTGACCGAACGCGGCAAGATCTTACCTCGGAGAATTACTGGTTTGACATCCAAGCAACAGCGCGATCTGACACTATCAATCAAACGCTCTCGCCAAATCGCCTTGATGCCATTTATCAACGTTGAAGGCTAACTAGTCAGGAATGAGGAATGAGGGTTGCTAGTGGCTTCAAGTTTCCAGCAAACTTCATATCTTCACATTCCTATTTTCATAGCCGCGATCGTCGATTCACCGTAGACTAGAGTAAAGAGCATTTTTGAGCTTGGGCAACCGCTACTGTTGAAGCGTTTAGCCCAAATCGGTGACAACCACATAACACGTAACGACGCACCGTTACAAAGGAAGAAATAGGGGTGGAGAAGGGAACTCTAGTTGAATTTTGGCACAATGGCGAACGTCGGCTAGCGATCGCCGATCGTCCAGAAGGAAAAAAACACTGGATCGCCATTGATGCTCGGACGCAATCACATACGCTGCATCCCCGCGATATTACCTATGAAGTTGCTGGGATTAGCTACAGCAAGCCAGCACAGATCGATGGTTTTGCGGCGGAAGTCGCTCCAAATATCGATCCTGAGAGTCTAGAGGTAGCTTGGGAAATGTTGGTAGAAGACGGGGAAACAGTCGATCCGCCAACCTTGGCAGATTTATTATATTCCGATCGATCGCCAGCTCTATGTTATGCCGCTCACGTCTTGCTCTCAGACGACAAGATTTATTTCAAAAATAAAAAAGAAGATAAATACGAAGCCCGCAGTCGCGCTCAAGTGACCGAACTTCAGCACCAAGCGACGATTAGAGGGCAAAAAGAACGCGAACAGCAAGGATTTATCGATCGCGTACAGCAACAATTAGCCGGTACGCCGGTAGAGTGGGAAGATACTGACAAGCAGCGGCTCGAAGTCCTCGAAAAGTACGTGCTCAACCCGGATCTACCACCACAAAAACTGGGTGAATATCTGACGGCTCTCAATCGCACGCAATCTCAACCGTCAGTATTCGCGCTCCTAGTCGAATTGGGTTGGTGGAGTATCCATGAAAATATCCATCTGCGTCGCTCCCAGACTCCCGTTCACTTCTCACACAAGATGCAAACAGTGGCGCATGAACTACTAACCAATCCACCTGTCGATCTCGACGCATCCCATCGCCGCGATCTCACTCATCTGAAGGTATATACGATCGATGATGAAAGTACCCAAGAAATCGATGATGGATTAAGTCTGGAAATGTTGCCAGATGGTCGTCAAAAGTTGTGGGTTCACATTGCCGATCCGACGCGATTGTTATATCCTGGCGATGAATTCGATCTCGAAGCGCGGAAAAGATCGGTCACCATTTATCTACCGACGGGGATGATTCCGATGTTTCCGCCCGATCTGGCTACTGGCCCGATGAGCCTCAGACAGGGGAAAAAATGCTGCGCCTTAAGTTTTGGGGTGATTCTGGACGACAACGGTGCTGCGAGCGAGTATGAGATAACTACAAGCACGATCGAGCCGACTTATCGCCTCACTTATGAGGATGTGGAGGAAATGCTCCAGTTGCGGATTCCGGGAGAGATGGAAATTGAATCGCTTGCCAAAGCTGCGAAACTTCGCAATCAGTGGCGCACCTCTCAAGGTTCAATTAATATCAACATGCCAGAGTCTACCATCAAAGTCAGTGGGGATGAAGTCTCGATCGATCTGATCGAAGATAATCGCGCCCGGAGACTGGTAGCCGAAATGATGATTTTAGCGGGAGAAGTGGCGGCTAAATACGGGCAAGATAACTCACTCCCCTTACCCTATCGCGGGCAACCTCAACCGGAACTCCCCCCTGAAGAAGAACTAATTCTGATTCCAGTCGGCCCTGCCCGCTCCTGTGCTGTCCGTCGCTGTATGCCCCGGAGTGAAATGGCAACTACGCCATCTAGACACGCTAGCTTGGGTTTAGACACTTACTCACAAGTGACATCTCCCATCCGCCGGTATACCGATTTACTCGCCCATTTTCAAATCAAAGCTCACTTGCGCGGTGATGAATTGCCGTTTACCACCGAACGCTTGCAGGAAATCATGCTGGCTTTGGGTACAAATATCTATGAAGCGATTATGGTCGAACGTCAGACCAATCGCTACTGGACTCTAGAATACCTCGATCGATCGGGAGATCGCGAGTGGGATGCTTTATTCTTGCGCTGGCTGCGTGAAGATGAGAGTCTTGCCCTGATCTTGATCGAAGAATTGGGAATTGAGTTAGCGATGAAGTTCACGCGCTGGGTAGCTGCTGGCGAACAGATTCAGGTTCAAGTTGCTTTAGTCGATTCGCGTCAGGATATCATTCATCTCCGCGAAATTACGCGTCAATCCACTGATTCGTTCGCTTAAACTTAGTTGGGAGTCATGGCAAAAAAACAGAAATTTCCGCATTTACTCGGCTCAAAATGGACGGCTACTCAGAAGATGTGGGGGTGGCGACATTTTCAAGTAGTCAATCGCAAACATGATGGTAAGTGGGTATTTGCCGAAATGGTCTCATCGTGCGATCCTGATGTGAGATTTTGGATCAATGCCCAAGCCATCAAAGATACCAGTCAATGGAAACCGGGCTGGCAATCTCTTGAAGAAATGGGATTAGGCAATAATGATGAGTTGGTGCTTATAGAGTAAGATTGGATTGACCGAGATGAGTGGACTCGATCGAGTTTAATCACAATCGATTCAATCCCAAAATATCCTTTAAAAATCGCATCAATATATAGACTGTGGGCAGTGCCCACCCTACAAAATATCTACTTTTACAAAATATTTAGACCCAAACCCTAAACCCTAAATCCTAAAGCCCAAAGCCTAAAGCCTACCCCCTACCCCCTAAAGAATGTTTCGTCTCGCCAGTCAAATCGAAGCCATCTTATACCTCAAGGGACAAGCCCTCGATTTAGCATTCATTGCTGAATGTGCGGGATGCGATCGCGATGCAGCCGAAACGGCGATGATGGAATTGATGGATGATTATGCCCATCGGGACAGTGCGCTCGAAGTAGTCGAAACACCCCAAGGTTATACACTTCAGTTGCGGGGTTCATTCCAAGCTCTGATCGATAAAATGATTCCCGCCGAAATCGGGACGGGTGCGCTGCGAACTCTCGCAGCGATTGCCATTAAGGGTTCGATCTCTCAAACAGATCTAGTAGAATTGAGAGGTAGTGGTGCCTATCAACACGTTCAAGAACTAGTAAAAGTAGGATTCGTTCGCAAACGTCGTCAATCGGGCAGTCGTTCTTCACTCATCCAGGTTACAGATAAATTCCACCGGACTTACGAAATTAACGATTTACCCGCGCTGCAACTCGCCGCCGCCCCCATTGAGCCAACCGAGGAGATCGAGCCAGAAATCGCGCATCCTGACGGGGTGGATCTCACTACTCAATCAGTCGAAGCCGGATCTAATTAGCCGCCTACTCCTATCACCCCGATCTCCAAATTTCGATTGGGTGAATGCGGATAACCGTTCTGAGGGCATACTAATAGCAGCGATTCGATCGCAGCGATCGTTTCGATAACACAGTATGATATGTATATCGAGCAGTTGGTTCAGCCTCTGAGGACAGGGAATCGCTGAAGATCGTTGGCAAAGCCTATCCTGCGGATAATCGACCATCACCTCGCTCCATCTACAATAGTCATAATGGCATTTAATCCTGATTTTCTGGAACGCAAATCTGAAGATGCTCAAGTAAATCAATTACTGAAATATCTTCAACATCAATCCCCAGAAGTCTTAGCTCAAATTGCTAAGGCGACAACTCCCCAGGTAAAAGATATTATCACTCACAATATTCAAGGTTTACTCGGAATGTTGCCCAGTGAAGGCTTTAGCGTTCAAGTCTCGACAGATCGCGACAACCTCGCAAATCTACTGGGTTCGGCAATGATGACGGGCTACTTCCTCCGCCAAATGGAACAACGGATGGAACTTGAAGATATGCTCATGGGTTCGAGTTCGATCGAGCGCGACCAGACTTAGATCGCCAAGTTCACCATCGAAATTGAGGCATCAGATCGAGATGAATAGATCCACATGTAGATAGTGGGATGACCAATTATCTACATCCTACTTTAGATTTAGTAGATATTGTCATTACTCGCTGGCACAACCGCGCCATGAGGTAATTGACTTAATTCCATTCGAGATCGTCTAACTCCGCCAACGCAAGATCTGGGACTTGACTGGATTGGTAAACTCTCGCTGCTCGGCACTAGATTTGATAAATTCCGATCGCAGTTGATAGTACCATTTAGCTTGAGTATCGGCATCCTTGATGAGCATCAATGGTGGATTGTGTTTGAGTCCGATCTGTTGCTTGACGACCATATCTCGATCTTGACCGAGGAAAGTACTGATAAATGGTCGAATCAGCGGTGACAGCGGCTTAAACCACCCGATCGAAGTATAAAACATGGTTGTTACTTCCGTTTCGGTTTCCGAGATGGGGGTAATCACCGTGAGGTTGGCAACCCGATTGGTATTAGTAATAATTTGCTCGATGCGAACGCCTGGTAATTGGAAGGCAATTTCGACTTCCGCATCGCCGCCGAGCAACCGATAGAAAAATGTTTGCCGCTCCAACCGATGACGGCGCATCGTAAACCCATAAGGTGAAGGATCGAAAGCTTTCACCTCATCTGTGAGGATAGCATCCGATCGCCACCACCACGAGCGATGAACAAACGGAACGTGAGCGGGGTCCATCAGCCCCACCACGGCATGATCGATAAAGCATGGGAATGTCATCGTCAATGTCGATTGACACGTCGCATTTTCAAAGCCAGCAACCACTGGGACGGCATGAGTTGGCTCCTTGTCGCTCCGTTCGAGTTCGGATACATAAATCCAGATATTCCCTTGCACCTCTCGCACTGGATACCGACGCACTTGAAAGTTGCTCAAATCCAAATCTTGGTCGTCATTAAGAGCGGGAATTCGCGTACATTGTCCCGACTCGTCAAATCGCCAACCGTGGTAAGCACACTCAATTTCTGCACCATCAAACCGCCCACAGCTCAATGGAATTGCCCGATGGGGGCAGATGTCCCGCAGCGCAAATACTTCCCCATCGCGAGTACGTCCGAATACTATCGGTTCGCCCAATAATTGTTTGGTAAACATCTGACCAGCTTGGAGCTGTCGTCCTGGGAGGGCATAGTACCAAATATTGCGGAGGAAATTTTGTTTTGTCACTAGTTTCGCGGTTGTGTATAGCAATTCGCCGATTTGCCGACGAACTATAAAGTCTATAGTATATGAGTGTCAGCATCACCCAGTTCATGAGCGGTACATATAAAGCGACAGGCATCAATCTCAAAGCTATTCCCATCGGTGAAAACGATCGATTGGTGACGATTCTATCCCCCGAACATGGTTTAATCAAAGCGATCGTGCCTGGGGCGCGCAAGTCCAAATCTGGGATGGGTGGACGAAGTGCGTTATTTATGGTCAACGATCTATTAATCGCCAAAGGTCGCTCACTCGATAAAGTGACCCAAGCTCAGACCACAATTTCCTATGGACGACTGGTTGATGATTTGGGTAAACTCGCCGCCAGTCAATATTTAGCTGAAATCGTCCTCGCACAAGCCTTAGCAGATCGACCTCAATCAGAATTATATCAACTATTACTACTCCATTTGGGTAGACTCAACGCCCTCGATCGAGGCGATAATACTGGATCGATCGCGCATTTGTGCCAAGGAATTTTCCACTTGCTGGCTTTGGATGGGATTGCACCCCAGGTATATGACTGTTGTATCACTAAACAGCCGATCGAGCCGGACTTTGATACTCGACACTGGCAAATCGGGTTTAGTATCGAATCTGGTAGCACAGTTGAGATCCGGGCTGCTGCTGAAGATCCGAGTGTGAAGATCGATTATCGGCTGACGGCTCTAGATTTGCTGTTGTTTCAACACTTATCCGATCCTAACCTCGATCGATTGGATGTCACGATCGACAAATTTTCGCTCGATACAATCTCCGATCTAGAACTAGCCGGGGTTTGGCGACGGATCGAGCGGATCTTGCGCCAATACATTCATTCTCATCTGAATATTCAGATTCGCTCTGCGGCACTAATCGATCTATAGCTAAGTGATATATCTTAGTCAGATGTAGGGTGGGCACTGCCCACCACACAGGTTTGAGACATTTCCAAGTCGATCGATAGCCAAGCTGCAACCCAAATTAAGCGCAGACTAATTGCGGTACTAACCGAGCGAGAACTTGTTTCAAAACCATTGCCGTCCAGTCGATATCGGCGATGGTGGTACTCTTGCCGAGTGAGATGCGAATTCCGCCGACTGCTGCGGTTTGGCTATATCCCATCGCTAATAAGATGGGACTGGGAGTAAGTTTACCACTTGCACAAGCAGCCCCAGAACTAATCCCGATCCCGGCGAGATTGAGTTGGCGAACGATCGTTTTACCGGTGATGGAGGTAGCGGCGCGGCAGTTGGGTAATTGAAGACAAAAGCTTAAATGATGGGGAAGACGATGTAGGCGATCCCCGGTGGGGATCAGGAGCGGACACTCAGACACGAGATCGAACAAGCGATCGCGCAAGCCGATTAGTCTCGTATTTTCCAATTCCAATTCTTCACTAGCTAACTCAGCCGCCACCCCAAATCCCGCGATTTGAGGTACTGCTGGGGTTCCCGATCGCCACCCCATTTCCTGCCCGCCACCAGCGATGAGGGGGATGAGTTCTACACCTGGGCGGATATAGAGTGCGCCTACTCCTTGAGGGCCATAGAGCTTGTGACTAGAGATTGATAGCAGATCGATCCCCAGTGCGCGGACATCGATCGACACTTTACCAGCCGCTTGTACGGCATCGGTATGGAAACAAACTTGGTGCTGGCGGCAGATTGCTGCTAATTCGGCGATCGGTTGGAGCGTACCGACTTCACTTTGAGCGGAGATGACTGATACCAGTACGGTATTTGGGCGCATTGCCGAGCGCAAAGCTTGGGGATCGATCCGCCCCGAGCGATCGACGGGCAATTTGGTGACTTGCCAGCCTCGGGTTTCTAACCACTGGACTGGTGCATTAATCGATGAATGCTCGACACTCGAAATAATTAAATGTTGGGGGGTCAAATAGCGATTTGCCACACCCATAATTGCTTGGTTATTAGCTTCAGTACCTCCCGATGTAAAAGCTATGGCATCGGGATTAGCATTAATCAGTGCGGCTACTTGAAATCTCGCTTGTTCGATCGCTGTTGACGATCGTTCACCCCATTGGTGGATACTCGAAGGGTTACCCCATTGAGTAGTGAGAACTTGGTGCATCGCAGCGATCGCTTCGGTACGAGTGGGAGTAGTCGCGCTGTGATCTAGGTAAATCTGCATAAACTAGGATCGCTAATTATTTTGGCTTCAATTTTTTCGAGTGTCTTCTGCTATCCAAATAGCTGAATCTCTCTAGCTACCTGGCTTACAAATATTATAGTCTTCATGTGATAAGACTTCTTTGGGTCGCAAGACTCCATCTTGCTCGAAGCACAGCATCCGATAATTGCGAGTCACAGGAATACTAATTACCAACCGGTTGTGGCGCAGCCTTTTACCACCAAACTCCCGATAATTCCTGCGATCTTGGAGACCGACAATAATATTTCTAGCTTTTAAAACCACATGTGAGGGTAAGCTTTTGAGATCGATCGGATCGAATGCAAAACTATCGTGCCAAGTACGTTTTTTCTCTTTCTTTTCATTGACATCTACCTCTTCTTGGAGGCAGCGGTGACAAATCTGACCGTAACCTTTATGACCGCATTGAAACATTTTTCTTCGTCTGCTCATAATATATCCCTCGATGTCTAATGTAATTTGTAAAAATGGTAAGTAAGCAGTTACAAGTTAGCTGCATGGAAATTTGAACAATGATGTCGATCTTACCCTTCTAGACCGATCGAATGCAACTCGATCCGCTGCTAGCAAGCATTATCGTCGCTTCTACTGCTACTGCCCCCGATCGGGCAACAACTGGCAGTTAAAATCCAGATTAGCCATAATGTTCGCATCTAGCCAAGCTAAATGCTCAGACATCAGCAATTTTAGATGTTTATTGACAGCCACACAGTGATTTTCGACAACATTTAAGTAATAAATGATACAATGAATTCAGCATTTTCAAGATTGAGACAACCTAGATCGATTGCTGAATGAATAGTATCGAGCTATTATTTATCATTTATTATTCATAATTTTTGGGTTTCCCCGTGAGATTTAGCCGGTTTAGCCGCATTTTCGGCACTGTACACTCCTCTCTGTTATCTAGTTTAGCTCTTGGAAGCATCGGTGTTACCATTTTTTGTGGATATTGGTTTTTCAACCGATCGCCAGCTAAAATTCAGGCAACTTTACCGCCACTACCCCAAGACTCATCAATTCAAGTCTATTTTAACCACGATCGGTCAGTAGAGTTTACCGAACCTTATCGACAGCAGACTAGACGGGGAGAGGATTTGGCAGCTAGATTAATAAATGCGATCGATTCGGCAACAACTCAGATCGATGTAGCAGTCCAAGAGCTAAAATTACCAAATATCGCCACAGCTTTGGCGGCTAAATCGCAGGCAGGGATTAAAGTTCGCGTAATCTTAGAACACAATTATCGTCGTCCGCCCAGCGAATTGACAGCCACAGATCTCGAAGCATTGACACCCCGCGAGCGCGAACGTTATCAGCAATTTCAGCAGCTAGTAGATATTGACGGTGATGGTACCCTCTCGCCTGCCGAGATCGACCAACGCGATGCCCTGATTATCTTACAAAATGCCAAGATTCCGATCCTTGATGATACTGCGGATGGCTCCCGGGGCAGTGGTTTGATGCACCACAAATTTATGGTGGTAGACGGACATCAAATTATTGTCACTTCGGCAAATTGGACGATGAGCGATGTCTATGGTGATTTTGGCCATCCTCAGAGCCAAGGAAATCAAAATAACCTAGTCCAAATCAAAAGTAGCGAATTAGCCGCAGCATTCACAACTGAGTTTAATCTGATGTGGGGCGATGGCAACACACCCAACCAAATTAGCCGCTTCAAGGCACGTAAACCCCCACGATTACCGTTGGAGGTACTAGTTGGTAAAACGCGAGTGCTGGTACAATTTTCGCCGACTTCCAGACAGCAAGTATGGACAGATAGTAGCAATGGCTCGATCGGGAAGTTCCTGAGTAACAGCAAAGAACAGGTTGATTTCGCACTGTTTGTGTTTTCGGAGCCGGGGTTGGCGAAGATCTTGCAAGCTCAATCTCAGCGAGGTGTACAAGTGCGGGGAACGATCGATCGCCGGTTTGCCTATCGCGATTATAGTTCGGGCTTGACATTGATGGGCGTAGCTGGCAATGGTGATTGTCCAGCGACAGGAACTAATTCACCACCACTAGAGACAATTGGAGTACCGACGCTACCGACTGGTGATTTACTCCACCATAAATTTGCAGTCATCGATCGGCGGACTGTGATCGCTGGTTCGCATAATTGGTCGAATGCTGCCAATTATACAAATGATGAGACACTATTAATCATTCAGGACAATCCTACTGTGGCAGCACATTTCGATCGCGAGTTTGACAGGCTTTACGAACAGGCGATTGTTGGTATCCCCGCTCGATTGAAGAGTCAGCGGTGTGGGTAGGTATTAGGCTTTAGGCTTTAGGTATTAGGTATTAGGTATGAGGATTTAGGTGTTAGGCTGTAGTTTGAGTAAAATTTTCAATGCGAGTCACCGAGTAATCAGATCTGTTTTGACCAAATCCCCTGCCTAAAAACTTCGCACTTTTCGCTGTCAACTGTCAACTGTCAACTGTCAAACAGCATGACTTTATTACAAATCCCGATTTCGATCGAGCCAGTTATTCAAGTTATTGCCGAAGATATCGGTCGGATTGCTTGGAATAGTTGTCTCGCTCTCATTCCACTGACTTTAAGTTTCTTTCTATTTGACAAGCCGCGATCGCGCAAATTTTGCTGGAGTGTTTACATCTTAGTCAGTGCGAGTTTTATTGTCGGTATCAAAAAATATAATAATGGCGATTTACTTGAAGCTCTCCAACGGATCTTGGTATCTTTCTGGGGTGTGAGAATAATTTTCCTGGCAATTGCGATCGGCTTAATTGCGATCTTGGCGGTTGTCGAACGTCGCTTTCATCTCGATCGGGATCGTCAGATGCTCCAAGCATTGCCACAGCAACAACGTTCAATTTTTTGGTGGTTGGGATTATTTCTATTTCTAGCTATTTTACCAAATGCACCATATATCCTCACCGATATTATTCATTTTTATGAAGCTGTGCGAACGCTAGATTCGGTCTGGACACTTACGCTAATCATCGTCCCAATTTATCTTGCTTTTATCGGGCTGGGGTGGTTTTCGTATGTGTTTTCATTAATGAATATCAATCGATATTTATATAGATATCGACTCGATCGATACACGGCGATAGTAGAATTGACCTTGCATTTTTTGTGTGCGATTGGGATTTATATCGGTAGGTTCCTGCGATTCAACAGTTGGAGCTTGGTGACAAATTCTAAGAATTTTCTGACAATTTTACCAGGAGAATTAATTGGTAAATTTCCAGTGGTAGTCATCTTATTGACGTTCTTGATTATTACAAGCTTGTATGCAGTGTGTAAGCCGATCGTTGCCAAGTCGTCACTCTATAGTCAGTAGCTCGATCGCGATCTATTGACCTGCGATCGGGATATTGTTAGAATGATTTGGAGATTTGAACGATATTCCGATCTAAATACAGTAGATTTATTAGAGGCAACGTCATGACCGCCCGCCAACAGGTGACAAGATCGATGCTCCAGAGGAGACGCTTTGCGAAGGCAGGGTTGTTTATTGGGATGGGTTTGAGTCTGTCCCTGGGTGCTTGCGGCAATGGTGATGCGCCTTCAACCGGGAATTCTCAAGGCACAGGCTCGAACAAAGATGTGACGATAACCCTCGTCGGCTATGCGGTACCCAAAGCGGCTCACGACGTTATCACTCAAAAATTCGCAGCAAAATGGCAACAGGAACACAACCAAAAAGTTACTTTCAAGCAGACTTATGGTGGTTCTGGTTCTCAAACCCGTGCGGTGATTGATGGCTTACCTGCGGATGTCGTGCATTTAGCATTGGTTGGCGATGTCAATAAATTGGTGCAAGCCTCCCTCGTCTCACCAGATTGGGCTAAAAAGTTACCCAACAATGGTATTGTCGCGCGTTCGGTCGTGGCGATTGTCACTCGTCCAGGCAATCCCAAACAAATTAAATCATTTGCTGATTTAGCTCGTCCCGATGTCAAATGGGTAACAGCCAATCCCAAAACTTCTGGCGGCGCGCGCTGGAATTTTCTCGCTGTCTGGAATAGCGCGACTAAAGCGGGTGGCAATGAAGCCAAAGCCACTGAGTTTGCCACCGCTGCATTTAGAAATGTGGTCGTACAACCGAAAGATGCTCGGGAAGCTACCGATGCCTTTGCCAAGCAGGGACAAGGTGATGTGCTTCTCAACTATGAAAATGAGACGATTTTTGCTAGAGAAAGAGGTCAAGTTCTCGATTATGTCGTCCCAGATGTGAATGTGTCGATCGATACTCCCGTGGCAATTGTCGATAAAAATGTCGATAAACATGGCAATCGGGTAGTTGTCGAAGCCTTTGTCAAGTATCTATTTGCACCGGAATCTCAAGCTGAATTCGTGAAGCTGGGCTATCGTCCAGCCGCAACAGCCGCCCCAAATCCCCGCTATCCCAAAATCACCACATTGGGGACTATTGCTGAATATGGCGGCTGGGATAGTTTTCAGAAAAAATTCTTCGATGATGGTGGTGTCTACGATAAAATTCAAGCTGGCAGCAAATAAGCTGTTAGTCATTTAAATAATATCCCCATGAGTAAGATCATTACCGCCAGTCTCGTCAAACCAAAATCAACTTGGCGACAGTGGTTCGATCGCATCAGACACTTATCCTGGACTTGGCGGATTACCTGGTTTTATCTGAGTGCGATGCTACTATTGCCACTGGCGGCAATGTTTACCAAAGCGAGCAGCGGTGGCTGGGCGAAATTTTGGGCGATAGCTAGTAGTCCAGAAGCAGTGTCTACTTATGATGTGACCTTTACCACCGCACTGATTGCCACCCTGATTAATGGGCTATTTGGTACCGCGATCGCGTGGGTCTTAGTGCGGTATGATTTTCCTGGCAAACGGATTATTGATGCCTCGATCGATCTCCCATTTGCATTGCCAACTTCGGTCGCTGGTCTGACTTTGGCGACAGTATACAGTGACAATGGTTTGATTGGGAGTATCTTCGCGCCATTTGGCATCAAAATCGCCTTTACGCGATTGGGGGTGGGGATTGCGATGTTATTCATCTCACTGCCATTCATCGTCCGTACCGTCCAACCTGTGTTGATCGAGCTGGAACGAGATATCGAAGAAGCCGCATGGTGTTTGGGTGCGTCGGATTGGCAGACATTTCGCCAAGTGATTTTCCCCCCATTATTACCATCGATTTTGACGGGGATGGCGTTAGGGTTTTCCCGCGCAGTCGGCGAATATGGTTCGACCGTTATTATTGCCTCCAATACACCATTTAAAGATCTGATCGCCCCAGTCCTCATCTTCCAAAGATTGGAGCAATATGACTATGCTGGTGCGACGGCAATTGGCGTAGTTTTATTAGGTATTTCTTTACTATTATTACTCGCCATCAATATTTTACAAGCTTGGGGTCAGCGTTATGAAGACTAGTGATGCTACTAATACTTTAGTCCGACAGGGGCCAACCCACAAACCAATTAATTGGGTGCCGATCGTCTTAATTGGACTCGCGATCGGTTACATTAGTGTGATTATTTATATTCCGGCGATTAATGTTTTTTATCAAGCATTTCACAAAGGACTAGACCCATTTTTAGCAAATCTGACACGTCCAGATTTTCTCAATGCGGTCAGAATTACCCTGTCACTAGCACTCATTACCGTGCCGATTAACACCATCTTTGGGTTGTGTGCGGCTTGGTCGATCGCGCGGCATCAATTTCCGGGGCGCACGTTATTATTAAGTATTATCGATCTCCCCTTATCAATTTCGCCAGTAGTTGCTGGGTTGATGATTGTGCTGCTCTACGGTCGTGAGGGCTGGTTTGGCAGCTGGCTCCAAGATCGTGGTATCGATATTGTGTTTGCATTTCCAGGAATGCTTCTAGCTACCGCTTTTGTGAGTATGCCCTTTGTTGTTAGAGAGGTAATTCCCGTCCTTGAAGAAGCTGGTGTCGATCAAGAAGAAGCCGCTCGAACTCTTGGTGCTAGTGACTGGCAAATATTTTGGCGGGTAACTATTCCCAATATTCGCTGGGGGTTGATGTATGGTGTATTACTCACCAATGCTCGCGCGATGGGTGAATTTGGAGCGGTTTCCGTCGTGTCGGGGAATATCATCAATACGACTCAAAGTTTACCGTTATTTGTCGAAGAAATCTACAAGCAATACGAAACCGAAGCCGCTTTTTCAGCAGCAGTATTACTTGCATTACTCGCGGCAGTCACGTTGGTTATCAAAGAAGTTTTAGAACGGAAAACCCGCATTAGAGATGATAATTAATAATTAATTAAATATAATACATTGGGCTATCTTGTCGCTGAGTTTCTAATGTTTTTGCTAAGTCTTGCAGGGTATAGTTAACTAATATGTCATTTACAGAATCTTTAATTTCTGCAAATGTTTGCACGATGACGGTTTTTTCTAAAGTACTGGGGGTTGTGGGATCGACTTTTTTGCGATTGCCACTACCCTCGATCGCGACTACTACATCGAGCAATGTAATCTGCCAGGGTTCTTTTGCAAGTAGATAGCCACCTTTCATCCCTCGCTGACTAGAGATAATTCCTTGGCGTTTGAGCAATGTAAAAATCTGATCGAGATATCGCTCCGGCAATGCTTGACTAGCCGCAATCTCATTGACTTTCAGCGGCTTGCCTTGCGCCTGACGATCGGCAATTTCGAGCAGCGCAACTAAAGCGTATTCTAGTCGAGAAGATAATTCCACAAGTCGTTCGGGATACTGTCTTTAAGATATCACGGTTTTCCGCTCGATTTATCGGTCACTCGCTCGCATAGCGTACCGGAGGTAATCGATCGGATATTATTTGATCTTACCAGCCGTAAATATGCGATCGACAGATAAAGATATATCGGGAAAGACAGATGAAATTAACTGTTCCTCCCCACGATATTGTATGTCCCGATATTCCCGATCGACCAAATTATAAATTGTCACCACTGGTTGTTTCGGCGCACCAATATAGCATTTCCCACTCAAACCTAGATAAGCTGTCGAACATCTAAATCACATTAACTAGATTACCTTTATTCTTTAGTTTTCGATTCCACTTGATAATTAATCCTCCTTCATTCAATAAATTATTTAATAGTAATTCTAATTTTTCTATTGAATCAAACAATCTATTGAAAATACATTCTTTAGCCGAGTGCCAAACTAATTCAACTAAATTGTAATCAGGACTATATGGTGGTAAAAATTCTACTATTAAGTTGGGCATCTCTTTAATTATTCTTTGTAATATCTCTTCTTTTTTGTGAAAGCTAGCATTGTCCAATATTAGGACAATTTTACAACCCTTTTCTTAAAAATCTGGCTCTTCATTACTTAGTAT
>JBBRVB010000041.1:0-16555 GCA_038247275.1 Chroococcales cyanobacterium | reverse complement strand
GGAGGTAGTTTAAGGAGCCGATCGCGAGTCCGAGCATCGCAATCCCGATCGCCCAGCGATCGCTTGCCAAGGCATAGATCCGAGGCAGTTTTCGACTCACAAACCACAAGCCCGCACAGGAGATCGCGCCAATTACCAGCCAGTAGTGAGTCGGGTAGATCTGTCTTGCTAGCAAATTTACGCCCAATCCCAGTCCAAAGCCGATCTGAATACCAGCGGGGAGGAGCTGGCGGAGCCGCTTGACGAGGGGGAACATCACGCCCACAGCGATGACTAGCTGCATCGACCGCCATTCGGGTCGATCGACTGTGAGCAGTAAGCTACCGCCCAATCCCGCGATCGCATACCAAGCAGCTTGAGTTTGGGTGGCGAGTTGCCAGGGTTGAATTGGGGGTGGTTGGATGGCAACATAGGTAAACGCGATCGGGACGATCGACCACCAGATCGGCCAGATCGTCTGTGCTGTAGGGAATGTCGCCAGTAGTAAAAAGCATGAACCGGTGGCGATTGTCAATCCTAAGCCAATCTTCCAGCTACTCCGTTGCCAGCCATCCGATTGCTGGTGGACGGGTTGGGAACAAAGCCATAATTCGCTGACAGTGAGGATGCTCAACGCGATCGCGAGGACTGACAGATCGATCGCCAATAAATCGTTCGGAGTGGCGACACTACCGGAATTGCTCGTGGTGCTGCTAAGGAAAGGCTGCACCAACGATCGACACCAATCCCACCGATAGACGAGGGCGGCAAAAATAGTTGCCAAGCCGCTAAGGTGTGTTAGGTAGATATAACTGGTTCTAATTGGCAGGTACCGGAGGGTTAAATGCGCCAAAATCGCAGTGGAGGCAAATAGATTGATGAGTAGGCTCAGAGGAGTAGTGAGATTAATCATCGGTAAAATTGCCCCAGTCAGCAAGATGAGCGATTCACCCCTGCGGGTGAGAGCAGACCAGCCCTGTTGCCAAAACCAATTGGTCAGCCATACCCATAGCAATAAGTAGGGGAAAATTAGCAGCGAACCAGCAAAAAGATAGTTTTGCCCGAATAGTAAGAGTAGGAACGGTAACACTTTGGCAAAAATCGCCCCAGTTGCCAAGAATGTCCATAAGAAATTACTAATCAGATAGGTTTGCAGTCCAACCACAAAGAGGCTGACAACTTCGCGCTGGCGTTGGTACAATCTCAGTCGTTGCCATAGCCAGATTAAAGTCAGAGTACTGACGGCGAATGCTTGCCAGGAGTTGCTGTTGGGGCTACTAATTAGGTCGCCGATGCCGAGCAACCACCCTAATCCTAGGCAGCTTACGCCGATTTGTTGATAAAACCGTGCTAATCCGCCCAGTGCTGACTGATATCGCAATAAGCGCGAGTTGCCATCAGCCTGCTCAAACTGTTGCAGCCGCAGCAGTCGGCGCGATTTTTGTAACCCCCATTGGGTAAATAGCCAGCCGACAATCCCGATCGCCAAACCAAAGCCATAGATTGGTAAATGTTCGACGACTAAACCGCGCAGGAGCAGCACGCCTAGCCCATAGATCGCCAAAGATCCACCTTCAATCTGGCGAATTTTTTGTAATAATACCGCCACCCCGATCGCCCCAATATAAATCGCGATCGACGACCAGTAAGGAATTTGCCAGCCCAAGTGCAGACAACCGAGCACCAGATAAGCCGCCAGCAGCCAGCCAGACTGCTGTAAATTAGTTTTACCTTGCTGCTGACGATATTTGAGATAGAGGATGCCAGTTAGCCCGATCGCTGCCAGGATCGCGGTTATCAATTCGAGCGGTTGATGCCACAAGCCAAAAGAATCGATCGCCCAAAAGTTGACTGGAATCAGGAGTAGAGTCGCGATTTGGAGCGTATTGGCAGTCAGCCGCAGTCCCTCCTGTCGCCGCGCCCAAGCACCAACGACCCAAAACCCGATCGTGTACAGCCAGAGCAAGCCATACTGTCCCCACGCCGGAAATAGTGCCCACTGCGTCGCTGCTAATACTCCCGACGACAGCACCACCAAGAATACGCCCAAAAATAACAGCCAGCGCACGCTCAATTCTTCTTTGAGGTTGTGCCAAAGGTACTGCACTCGCGAAGGCGGGCGGGGCGATGCTGAAGGAGCTTCAATGACGGGAATCATCGGCGGAACGTAGACTGGCAGCGATTCCAGTTGGATCTGTTCGCTCAGACACTCGCGCGCGAGTTGGAGGATTTGGGACTTGCCGAGCAGACCCGATCGCACCATGCAATCCAGGGTAGCTAATAGCTCGGGGTCATTAGGGTCGATTTGTAACTCCAACCAGATCGATTTGACAGATGGCTGAGGCATGATTTTTGATGGGGGACTGCTTATTATCCTCCCTTAGTGTTCCCGGTTGGGAGCGAGGACGTGTGACAGTTTTTAGATCGCGCTACGGGGTGAAAAACTTTTTGGGAGAATTTGGCATAGTTTCCGGATCTCTCAGTGCAGATGATGTAAAGAAAAGAACAATCGATTTACTGGCGGCATTACGATTACGCACCTCCCCGATTTCCATCATGTTGAAATATTTATTTGTCACTGCGGCAACCGCGATCGTCAATCTAGTCTTGGTAGCTACCAATCATGTCCAAATTACGAATGCATCTAGAGAATTAGTACCATCGATCGGGCCGAGCGGTCAGGACAAACTGATTGTCAAAGATGAGAAACCCGCTCGTTTTAATCCTACTCAGCGATCGGATATCAAAAGTATCCATCAAACATTAACTGAATTTTATCGTGGCTTGAACGAGCAGAATGTCGATCGGATGGCGCGAGTCGCCGTATTAGCTACCGATAGTGATAAAGAATACTTACGCCGCATATTTGCTCGACTCAAATCTGCTGGTGTCGATATGAGTGTTGAAGTTCAAAATATTGAATTAGTTTCCCTCTCACCAAACAATGCACTAGTCCAGATTACTCAAGTAGTGAAAGCTAGCGGCGGACAACGCGCAGTTAAATCACAACAGTCGGCTTCCGTAACCTTGGTAAAATATCGCGGTCGCTGGCGAGTTGCTGATACCGATACGATCGTACAATCGCTCGATCGCGAACGCTAATTTATTACTTACTTACTAATTAATCAGTAGTAATCGATCGATATTCCAACTAAATTCTTAAGTAATATGAAACTATTGACTATTAACTGGTTGTCGAAAGCGATCGCGTTGCCATTATTTGCGACGATCTTCAATATCCTCCCTGCTCATGCCGACCAGATCCAGCGCGCCCCACGGATTTCATTAGAAATATCGAGAACTAGCCGGCTAGAATCCTTGCCCGCCCAAATAGATCTCAATCTGAGCATCCCAGTTTCTGCCAGTACAATCGTCCCAGAACATCGCGAACCATCAAACTCAATCGAACCAATTTGGGCTAATCCCGATCGCCGTAGAGCGGTGAAAACCGTTACCAAACGGACATCCAGAACTAGATCGGTACTAAAAAGAAGGGATCTATCGAGTCCAAATCTCAAGCTTACAACAGCTTCAAGTCCCGATCGATTCAACCGCCTGAAATCTGGCTCAAATCAGCTTTAACAAAAGTAATGGTTACGACGGAACGGCTGGCTGTATTGGGATGACAACTTCGATCTATCGCGATGCAATTAATGATTTTGTCATTAAATATCAGCCGCGCAATTTATTGGTAAATATTATTTTACCCCAAGATTCATAGCTCGATGCGATCGCACTGATGTCTTGATTGCCGATCGGCAGTGATGGCAGTGATGGCAGCTACTTGTGCTAAACTACACAAAGATAATCCGTCTATTTGCTTGAATTTAGCTCCTATGGATCGTTCCAAGATTGTTGCCATCGTAACTGGGGTAATTTCATTAGTACTCGCGATCGCTTATTTACTGGTAGTCCAATTTATTGATTTCCGGGGTGAGATGCTCCCAGCTCCGATCGTCGATACGATTTTACTCGGCTTGAACCTCTAAAATTTAGCCCCGAAAAAGGAGCCGATCGATCTTCATTCACCAGTATTTGGCTAATTGTTAATTGTCTCCACGCCTGTGGGATTAATTAGAGCATGAACGATTGTCCTCCAATGATTGATTTTACCAATCTCGTCAGCGCATCATTGCTCCGGTTACGCATGAAATCGCCATTTTTTGGGACGCTGGCAATGTTCGCCCAGTTTGTGCCCAGCATGACAATCCCTTCCGCTGCTACCGATGGGCGAGATATCTTTTTCAATCCTGAATTTCTCACCGCCTTGCCCAAAGCGCAACAGGATGGCGTGCTACTCCACGAACTCATCCATGCGGCACTATTGCACCCGTCACGGCTCACAGAGCGGGAACCAGAGCGATGGAATATTGCGGCAGATATCGTTGTGAATGGGATGATTGGGCAACAGGATGGCGTTGAATTACCACCGGGAGGATTGCGCGATGAAAAGTTAGAACATCTGAGCGTTGAAGAGGTGTACGAGCTGTTGCGATCTTCAGCACCCAATCATCAATTAACTACTCCCGATTTACTAGCGACATCTCAGGGCGGCGCACCCACACAGCCGCATTCCCACCGACTAGAAAGCAACCAGCGCGAGTTACTAGCAGCACACTGGCGACAGGCAATTCAACAGGCTACAGCAGTTGCCATGACGCAATGGGGTAAACTACCGATCGGCATCGAACGCAAATTTGAAGCGATCGTCAATCCTCAACTAGACTGGAAAGCGCACCTGTGGCGATATTTGGCGCAGACTTCCAACGATTTTCAGAGTTACGATCGCCGCTTTGTCGGGCGGGGACTGTACCTCGAAGCATTGCAGGGTGAGTCGATCCGAGTATATCTGGCGATCGATACTAGTGGCTCGGTCAACCAGACAACACTCGATCTATTTATGAGCGAAGTCATTGGCATTCTGGGTGCCTATCCGCACCTAGAATGCGATTTGTACTATGTTGACTGTGAAGCTGATGGCCCCTACTCGATCGTCTTTAATGAACCTTTACCACCCCCTCAAGGCGGTGGTGGTACCTCATTTACCCCCTTCTTCGATCGAGTGAACGAAACCTGGGATGGACAGACTCAAGCTGTTTGTATTTATCTCACCGACGGTTACGGCGAATTTCCGACTTACACCCCCTCTTTACCAACACTCTGGGTTGTCACGCCGGGGGGATTAGACTTAGCCCGATTTCCATTTGGGGAAGCTGTCCGATTAATCGATCGAGTATGATCCTTTCACAAGTAAAAAATGTAGGGTGGGCAGTGCCCACCATCTAAATTCAGCCACTAACTAGAGGAGCTGATATCGATCGAACATCTGTCTACCTTTCATATTTTTATCAATTGAATTTGTTAGTGAAAAATGTATGGTTGGCAGTGGACACTACCCAATACCTAGATTCAACTAAGTAATGAATAGTTAATACTTACTAGATAAATATCACCTAAAACTTAGACGGTGAGCAGTGCCCACCCTACTAGAGATGCTTTAACAAGTGATGTAAATTATTTAATTTATCAACCAATAATAAAGTTAACCAACTTTCCAGGCACCACAATTACCTTCTTAATCTCCTTCCCTTCCATAAATTTTTTAGTTATTGCTGACTCCCGCGCGTAAGCTTCCAAAGTTGCCGAATCCTTAGTAGCCGGAACTTGGATCGTCCCGCGAGTTTTACCCATAATTTGAATCACCAAAGTGATTTCATCAGCAATCAAAGCAGCAGGATCGAAATCACGCCACGGTTGTTCGTGAACCGAACCAGAATGCCCAGTTAATTGCCATAACTCCTCAGTCATGTGCGGTGCAAAGGGTGCAGCTAAAATCATTAAGGTTTCAATCCCTTCAGCATATACAGGTGAATCTTTGCAATCTGCATCAGTGATGGCATTGCTGAGTTTCATCAATTCAGACACCGCAGTATTGAACTGGTACTCCCCATCCAAATCTTCGGTAATTGCTTGAATGGCATGATGAACGAATCGACGTAAATCTTTCTCGGATTTAGATAATTCTCCACTAGTAACTGTCGTCGTGGGTTTAGCCCCCAATACCAGTCGCCACAACCGATTTAGAAAGCGAAACTGTCCTTCAACATCGGCATCATCCCATTCGAGATCTTTTTCTGGTGGTGCTTTAAATAAGATAAACATCCGGGCAGTATCTACGCCATACTTGCCGATTACTTCCTCTGGGGCGATACCATTATATTTAGACTTAGACATCTTATCAAACGTAACTTCCAACGCACTACCAGTTACTGGATCTAGTGGATGAGCGCGATCTACTACTGTCGCTGGATCGATATATTTACCTGTCTGGGGGTTCTTATAAGTCGTAGACTGCACCATCCCTTGAGTCAGCAATTGTTTGAATGGCTCGTCAAAATTGAGTAACTTCGTTTTACCACCATCACCAGCCCCAAAATCGCGAACGATCTTGGTAAAGAAGCGGGCATATAATAAGTGCAAGACGGCATGTTCGATCCCACCGACATATTGGTCGATCGGCATCCAATCATTGGTAAGATTTGGATCGAAGATTTGGGTGTCATTCTGGGCATCTGGATAACGCAAGAAATACCAAGAAGAATCCACAAACGTATCCATCGTATCGGTTTCGCGCTTTGCTGGTGCGCCACAAGTCGGACAGGGCACATTCACCCATGATTCTAGTTGCGCTAATGGATTGCCACCTTTGCCGGTAAACTCGACATCTTCCGGCAAGCGCACGGGTAAATCTGCTGCTGGTACAGGGACAGTCCCGCACTTGGGGCAGTGAATCATCGGAATCGGCGCACCCCAATAGCGTTGGCGCGAAATCAGCCAATCCCGCAACCGATACTGAATCTTGCCATTGCCATAACCTTGCTGCTCGGCATATTCAATTATCGATTGCTTGGCGGTAACTGAATCTAACCCGTCAAATTGACTGGAATTAATTATCGTTCCCGCATCTGTGTAGGCGGCTGTGAGCGGTTCATCAGGATTGTGCGTCGGAGCGGCAATCACTTGAGTAATCGGTAACTGATATTGCTTGGCAAATTTGAAATCGCGAACGTCGTGTGCCGGAACGCCCATGACAGCACCCGTACCATATTCATACAGTACATAATCAGCAATCCAAATCGGCACCTCTGCGCCAGTAAACGGATTAATTGCCATCGCCCCGGTAAATACACCCCGCTTGGGCTTGTCTTCCGCCGTGCGATCGATCTCACTTTGTGCCTTAACTTCGGCGATAAAGGCATCAACAGCAACTTTTTGGTCGGAAGTGGTCACTTGAGTAGTCAGCGGGTGTTCTGGAGCCAGAACAACGTAACTCACACCATAAACAGTATCGGGACGAGTCGTAAATACAGCGATCTTATCATTCGCGCCGACAATGGGAAATTCTAGATTTGCCCCGATCGATTTACCGATCCAATTTGCCTGCATCGTGCGGACTTTTTCTGGCCATCCCGATAACTGTTCCAGATCGGTCAATAACTGCTCGGCATAGTCCGTGATTTTAAAGTACCACTGCTTGAGAGCCTTCTTCTCGACGATCGCGCCAGAACGCCAGGAACGACCATCACCATCAACTTGTTCGTTTGCCAGCACGGTTTGGTCGATCGGGTCCCAATTTACCATCCCGTCTTTTTGATACGCCAATCCACCTTCATAGAACTTCAAAAAGATCCACTGCGTCCAGCGATAATATTCCGGCGAACAGGTGGCGATTTCTCGATCCCAATCGATCGATAAACCCAATTTTTGAAGCTGTCCCCGCATGTGGGCAATATTTTGATACGTCCATGTCGCCGGATGAATCCCCCGTTCGATGGCGGCATTTTCCGCTGGCAATCCAAACGCATCCCAACCCATCGGATGTAAGACGCGATAGCCCTGCATCCGTTTCTGTCTGGCGATTACATCGGTAATTACATAATTACGGACGTGTCCCATGTGCAGATTTCCCGATGGATAGGGAAACATCGACAGTGCATAGAATTTTGGCTTGTTGCTAGTAGTATCAGTTTTATATAAGTTTGCATCCGTCCAAGCTTGTTGCCATTTAGACTCGATCTCGGTGGGGCTATAAGTATTTTCCATTGAGGCAATCGGTTAAATTATCAAATAAATGTATGAAATATCAATATTCGCTCGATCGCTATTTTAGAGCAATCGCCAAGGCTATTATGGCATGAGGGGGAATGGGGAATGGGGAATGGGGAATGGGTAATGGGTAATGGGTAATGGGTAAATTATTTAGGTACTACCGATTTGATGGATGATTTTCCACTTCGCCAAATGTATCATCCCCCAAGGTCTAATATCTAAAGCCCAAAGCCCAAAGCCTAATACCTAATCCCTAAAGCCTACCCCCTATATTGAATTGCTTGGGTCGATGTAGAGGTCTATACTGAAGAAATTGCTGATGAGATGCACTCGATCGGGAAGATTAACCAGTATTAAAATCAAGATAAGATGCCAACTCCTAGTTCTGATAAAGTAGCTAAATCGCACCAGAACGCGATCGAGATGCCAGCAGCAGCTAAAACCAAGTGGAAAGCCATGTTGACTGCCCGCAAAATTGGTAGTGCCAAAAAGTTACTATCGAGAGTGCCCGAACTTACCGGTGAGTCAACAGCAAGAAGAGCATTAAATGGACAAAGTTTGGATCGGCAGACATGGCAAGCCGTCTTCTCTGGTTTAAAACTCGATCGAGCGAACTTTTTTACTGACGTGCAATGGTTCGCGCTCACCGCCAACAGTCAGTGGGAAATGCTATGGGAGTTGGCGCAAGATAGCGATCGATTTGGGCTAGTATTGGCAGAACCTGGGGAAAATATTGATACCGATCTGAGAGTGGATCGATCGAAATTTGTTCAGACGATCGCGATTCGCACTTCGGTATTCATCGAAATTCCTGCTGGACTGAGCGGTTATCTAATTTTAGTCGAACGCGATGCCCAAGACAACATCGTGTTACTGTGCCCATCGCCGCTGATGGCTACTCCCCTCCTGACAGGTGCCATCCAAAGATTACCCCAGTATCCACCATCACCATTTCCCCACTTTCAACCGCTCAGTGTCGGTACTAATAAATTGTGGGCGGGGGTATTCGATCGATTGCCAGATTTGCGCTGGTTGGCAGATGCCCAACAAAAGCCGCTGAGATTGCAGTTGGCACAGCTTACAGATCTATTTGAATATACCCGCAAACAACCTAAAGGTAATCTGGTGTGGCGATCGAGTTATGTTACGATCGATACTTAACTAATCTAATTTGTTAATCCACAAAGAATTGGTTTAAAGCCTCTCCCTTTAGGGAGAAATTACCAGAAAACTATTAATTATTCCAACTAGCTCATGAAATACGGTCTTGCACTACACACTAGCAGCCCCGGATTAGGTCTGGCAATTAGCAGTAGTGCTGAAGATATCCGTTGCCAGACATGGGATTTGGGACGAGATACATCTAATTATCTTCATCCCTACCTGCGAGATTTTCTTAGTCCGCAAACTTGGCAAGATCTGGGGTGGATTGCCGTGGCGAGTGGTCCAGGTGGATTTACGGGTACCCGACTGGGGGTAGTTACCGCCCGGACAATGGGGCAACAGCTAGATCTACCTGTATTTGCTATTTCTAGTTTAGCGGCGATCGCGTGGCAGTCTCGTGAGGCTGGCTCGTTGGCGGAGCCTCTCCTGCGGAGAATCGCGGTGTCGATGCCCGCGCAGCGAGGTGAGGTCTTTGCAGCAGTTTACCAATGGAGTGCAGACACCCAATTATTGACGACGATGTTGCCAGAAACCGTGTTTGCTGCTGCTGATTGGGATACCCAACTTGCCCAACTTGACCCCACACATCATTATCCAATTCTGCAATCGGCTAATCTGACCGATACTGTGGCGGGAGTACTCGCGCTGGCTCGAAGTGAATACGATCGCGGCAACCGTCCGCATTGGTCTGAGGCTATACCTTTTTACGGTCAACACCCAGTACTCAGCTCGTCGCTGGTTAAATAGTTAATAATTGATGCTTTGGCGATCGCTCGGTGCAGACACTTGTTAAAATAAGGCAGCAACTTGCGTCCCGGATGACCTGACTTTGAATCAGTAGTCAAACCACAACATCCGCGAACGGCTTGAGATCGCCAGGATATTCCAGGGTGACACCCAGACGACCTAGATGCACTATGCCCGATTGTTGGTACAATGTGCGATCGATACCCAGATTGTCATTAGCCGATGAGGATATGTTCATTGGATTGGATCTGAACTTTGAGTAAGTCTGCGAGTTCCTGCAATTGGGCGATCGCTTCTGCGCCTTCGAGCTTCATCAATTCGCGATCGTCACGCAGTTCTGTCCAGGTAATCCCGTAATCGGATACCAAAAACCGGATCAGATGGTTGTCTGCCAAACTGACCATAAAATTGGCACTGTTCATCAGATCGCCACAGGTATAGCAAGCAGCCTCATAACCGCGTCGCTCCAAGACGGTGGCCAGAGCTTGTAAGCTCATAACCAGGTCTTTTACAAATTCTTGATGTTGATTTGCTAGTCTAAGAAACATCGCTCTCCTTTATTAGCACCACTTAGGATTTTATTATAACCTTTATGATTTTTTAATGTTTGTGTTATTGACAATCTTAATACTTTGCACACTTTACCTCCGATTAGCTAATATGCCGATGATTGGGAGTGGATAATCACGGCTCAATACGAGCCTGGGAGTTGATATTATAGTTCATCCCAAACAAGCTGCCATCGGTCGCTCCTCCACCTAAGCGATCTGGTAATTTAGAGTGTGGCAGGACTCCAGCCAGAAAACTGTGACATTTGGTACAGGACTACTTGAGAAGAATGATTTGATGACCATTAATCGTCGCGTAGTTACCAGATGGACAGTCGAGCATTTTTGGTTGTTGATGCTGCCGAATTGGAGGATGAAATGCTCATCTGCTAAAGCCCAAAGCCAATTGTTGTCGCCAATCGAGCTGCTTGTGCTGCGGCACCAATCAGACCAACTTGAGGATTGAGCACGACATGGACGGGAATATTTTTGAGCAAGTCACTGACCCTACCTTTATGATTGAACGCAGCGATCGAAGTTCCATCGGCAATTAGAGGGAGATTTTTAGCAGCAATCCCACCCGCCATAAATAGCCCGCCATAAGGCAGCGTTTTGAGGGCGAGATTTCCAGACTCAGCCCCATAGATTGAGACAAAGATGTGCATGGTAGCTTGGGCGAGGGGGTCGGTTTTGGCAAGTGCCAGTTCCGAAATCATTCTAGCTGGATCGATGACTGCTGCGGTTTGAGACTCCCACTGCTTGACGACATTAGCAAGATCGCGATGTTCGGAAATGTTACTAGTATCTCGGAGAAATTGATAAATTGTGACGATGCCCGCGCCGGAGAGTACGCGCTCATTGGAGACTCGATCGATCTGTTTGTGGCGACAGATATATTCAAATAGTTCAAATTCCTGGCGCGATCGAGCGGCAAAGTCTGTATGTCCGCCTTCGGTGGCAACTACTTGGTATTCGGCACCATTATGCACTAGTAAACCTTGACCTAGCCCCGTACCAGCCCCAATAATGGCGATCGGGGCATTGATACGGGGTTGTCCGGTTTGGAGGGTGTAGAGGTCGGCTGGCTGCAATTGAGTAATACCATACCCGATCGCGGTAAAGTCATTAATTAGCAATAGATTGGGGATGTGGAGTGCTTTGGCTAATTTATCGGCGTTGAGGTGCCAGTCGAGATTTGGTAAGTAGGCGGCGCAATCGATTACGGCTCCTGCAATTCCCAAGCAAGCAGCAGTAATCTCGATCGGCGTTCCCAGTTGGACTTGGGCGGCTGCCAAAAATTCCCGGACGATCGCGATGAGGTCGGGGTATGCTTGGCTGGGATATGATTGCTGGAACAGGGCACGGTATGGCGAGGTCGTTTGAGCTAGTTGTAATAGCGTTTTGGTACCACCGAGATCGCCTGATAGTAAATAGGTCATGTCTTTTTCACCTGAGCGGTACAGCGATACAATAGATAGAAGTTCGATCGAGATCTCCGTCGGATCGCTAGTATTGAAGCTTTACCAATTTGGAGCGGGGTGAGTGGATCTCGCGACCTTGAAGGCAACCGTTCCATCTGTAAGTATATTAATATAGGTGGCAATTCGATCGCTAGCGATCGGGAGCTACTGCGATCCAAATCTTCATCTACACAAGTCCCGACTGCGAAAAACTGACATTAACTAATTAGATAAGTATAGTTAGTAGCTACTGTTTTGTAGTAGCGACACTAATCAATCGAGCTTCATTGATATACTGAACAAACACGATCGGAATAATCGCCATCCCCTAGACATGCAGCCTACAGATCCTACCAAATTTACCGACCAAGCCTGGGATGCAATCATCAAGTCACAGGACGTTGCCCGGAGATCGTTCAACCAGCAGTTAGAAGTCGAACATGTCACGATGGCAATGTTGGAACAGCAGGATTTAGCACCCAAAATTCTCGCGCGCGTGGGGGTAGATCTTGAAAAATTTACGCGCCAATTACAGGAATTTACCGCTCGTCAACCGAGATTGGATCGGGTGGTGGACTTATATCTCGGCAGAAGCCTGGATGTGTTACTCGATCGCGCGGAAGTCGCACGGGAAAGTTGGCAAGATCGGACGATTGGTGTCGATCATTTAATTTTAGCCCTGATGGATGACGATCGGGTCGGGCGGCGGTTATTAAAAGCTTTTGATTTCGATCGATCTCAATTAGAAGCAGCCATTAAACAATTACGCACTACCACGCCCAAAGCCACTACTCCCACCGCCGAAGCCAGTGGCGATGCCCTGCCTAAATATGGCAAGGATCTCACTGAAGCCGCCAGAGCCGGTAAAATGGATCCAGTCATTGGGCGTGATGAAGAGATTCGCCGCGTCGTCCAGGTACTCTCCCGCCGTCAGAAAAATAATCCGGTTCTGATTGGTGAGCCAGGTGTCGGTAAAACTGCCATCGCTGAAGGATTAGCCCAACGGATCGTCAATGGTGATGTGCCCGAATCGCTCAAGGATCGGACATTAATTTCCCTCGATATGGGTAGTCTGATCGCTGGGGCGAAACTCAGAGGCGAATTTGAAGAACGCTTGCGCTCTGTCCTCAAAGAAGTTACCGACTCAGCAGGGCAAATCGTCCTCTTTATCGACGAACTTCATACCGTCGTCGGTGCGGGTGGCAATCAAGGCGCGATGGATGCCAGCAACCTGCTCAAACCCATGCTGGCGCGGGGTGAACTGCGTTGTATCGGTGCCACCACGATCGATGAATACCGCAAGTATATCGAGAAAGATCCGGCTCTAGAACGCAGATTTCAACCAGTCCAAGTCAATGAACCCAGTGTCGAAGATACGATCTCGATCCTGCGGGGATTAAAAGAACGCTATGAAGTCCATCATGGTGTCAAAATTAGTGATTCCGCTCTAGTTTCCGCCGCCACCCTATCGAGCCGCTATATCGCCGATCGCTTTTTGCCAGATAAGGCGATCGATCTCGTCGATGAAGCCGCTGCTAAACTGAAAATGGAGATCACCTCCAAACCGGCCGAACTCGAAGCGATCGATCGGCGGGTGATGCAACTGGAAATGGAGAAACTCTCCCTCCAAAGTGAAAATCTCCCCAGCAATGGCCATCACCCTACCCAAGGACGGCTCGCAAAAATCGACGATGAGATCGATACGCTCAAAGTCAAACAAGGCGAACTTAACAACCAATGGCAAGGCGAAAAACAACTCCTCGATGGGATTAAAAGTCTCAAAGAGCAAGAAGACCAAATCCGCGTCCAAATCGAGCAAGCCGAACGTGCTTACGATCTCAACACCGCCGCCCAACTCAAATACGGCAACCTCGAAAAACTCCAACAAGAACGGGACATCAAAGAAACCGAACTCGCCGCCGTCCAAGTCCAAGGCTCTACCCTGCTCCGCGAACAAGTCTCCGAGAGCGACATCGCCGAAATCGTCGCCAAATGGACGGGTATCCCAGTCAACCGCCTCCTTGCCTCCGAACGCCAGAAACTACTCCAACTCGAATCCCACCTCCACAACCGCGTGATCGGGCAGCATGAGGCTGTCAGCGCAGTCTCAGCCGCCATTCGCCGCGCCCGTGCCGGGATGAAAGATCCCCATCGTCCGATCGGATCGTTCCTGTTTATGGGGCCGACAGGTGTCGGTAAAACTGAACTCGCCCGCGCTCTGGCTGAATTTCTCTTCGATAGCGATGAGGCAATGGTGCGGTTGGATATGTCGGAGTATATGGAAAAACACGCAGTTTCGCGGCTGATTGGTGCGCCGCCTGGATATGTCGGACATGAAGATGGCGGACAACTCACCGAAGCCGTGCGCCGCCATCCCTATAGTGTCGTATTATTCGATGAAGTCGAAAAAGCGCATCCTGATGTGTTTAATATCTTGCTGCAAGTCCTCGACGACGGACGCATTACTGATTCCAAAGGCAAAACCGTCAGCTTTGCCAATACAGTGATCGTGATGACGAGTAATATTGCCAGCGACCAGATTATGAGCGTACTGCTAAATCCCGATCGCGACAATACCCAAACCAACGATCTGCGCGAACAAGTGACTAATACGCTCCGCACACATTTCCGTCCAGAGTTTATCAATCGTGTTGACGAGCTGACGATCTTTGAACCACTCAAGAAAACCGAACTTCGGCAAATTGTCACGATTCAAATTCGTCAGATCGAACGCATGTTAGCAGATCAAAAAATTAAAATTCAACTCACAGCCACTGCCCAAGACTATCTCGCCGATGTCGGCTACGATCCGATCTATGGTGCTAGACCGTTAAAACGAGCGATCCAGCGCGAACTCCAAAACCCGATCGCGACTAAAATCTTAGAGACTGCTTTCGGGGAAGGCGATACAATTTATGTCGATTGTGTTGTCGGTGAAGCTGCTAGCGTTGAGACTCGCTCGTTAACTTTTAGTACCAAACCAGCACTAGTTAAAGCTAAAAAAACAACCCCTGTCGTGATTCCAGAAGTTGTTTTACCCACCGTATCCGTGGATAAATAAATTAGGATTGGTCTATAGCTAAGGAGTAAGAGCTAAAACCTAAAGCCTAATATTTGGCAATCCCTTCTTCTCTGGCGGCTTTCTGCACCGCAGAAGCAACAGCCGTAGCGACACGCTTGTCAAAGACAGAAGGGACAATATATTCGCGATTGAGTTCATTAGGATTAATTAGTGAGGCGATCGCTTTGGCAGCTTCTAGACACATATTGATGGTAATCTGATTGGCACGACAATCGATCGCGCCACGAAATACCCCAGGGAAGGCGAGGACGTTATTGATTTGGTTGGGATAATCACTCCGCCCGGTTGCCATTACAGCCACATCACTACTCACTAATTCCGGTTGAATTTCAGGAATTGGATTCGCCATCGCAAAGACGATCGCATCTTTTGCCATCGACTTCACCATCTCAACGCTAACGACTCCAGGCGCGCTCACACCCAAGAACACATCCGCGCCCACCATCGCATCAGCAAGCGTACCAGTTTGGGCAACAGCAAATTCCAGTTTTTCAGGATTGAGATCGGTGCGACTAGTGGAGATAATTCCTTTGGAGTCGCAGATACAGATATGCTTCACGCCAGCAGTGGTAAATAATTTGGCGATCGCAATCCCCGCCGCACCCGCACCGTTAATCGTAACTTTGACGGTATCGAGGGATTTTTTGACTAATTTGAGTGAGTTTAATAAAGCCGCAAGGGTCACGATCGCGGTACCATGTTGGTCATCATGAAATACGGGAATATCTAATTCTGCCCGCAACCGAGCCTCAATTTCAAAACAGCGCGGTGCGGCAATATCTTCAAGATTAATCCCCCCAAAGACCGGCGCGAGATGTTTGACAGTTTTGATGATTTCTTCGGTATCTTGAGTATCTAAACAGATCGGAAACGCATCGAGTCCCGCAAATTCTTTAAATAACATCGCTTTGCCTTCCATCACCGGCATCGAAGCGGCTGCGCCCAGATTTCCCAGTCCCAATACCGCGCTGCCATCGCTAACGATCGCCACCGTATTACACTTGATGGTTAGTTCATAAACTCGTTCTGGCTCTTGCGCGATTGCCATACATACGCGTCCCACACCAGGCGTATACGCCATCGCCAGATCGGACTGACGAGTCAGCGGAATCTTACTCTCCATCCGAATCTTACCACCACGATGCAGCTCCATCGTCCGATCGAATGTACTCGTCAACCGTACTTCAGGAATTGATTTGACTACCTCAACGATCTGATCGCCATGTTCGGTACTAGTAGCATCCACAGTGACATCGATCCGCGACAATACCCGTGTTTGTTCGGTAATATCCAATGTGCTGATATTCCCGCCGACAGAAGCGATACCCTGAGCGATACTCGCCAGCATACCCGATCGATTGGGCACTTCCAAGTGCATGGAAATACTAAAGGAAGAAGTAGGATTTAAATTTACCATCTCAGTTTTTGAAGCGTCCACAACTAGCAGCCTTAATTATAAAGGTTCG
>JBBRVB010000040.1:0-17163 GCA_038247275.1 Chroococcales cyanobacterium | reverse complement strand
TTTGAGCCAGTGGTGTAAAGCGGCGGATACACAGATCGCTACCCAGCATCAAAATCGGAATATTCGTACTACTAATCAGGTTCTGTAAATCGTTGCTGACCTGAGTTCCTTCATGGTTGCGCCGCTGTAATTCATCATTAATTGTATTAAGTTCTTCATTAGTTGCCTGAATTTCTTCTTTGGCGGTTTCTAGCTCCTCATTGCTGCTTTGAAATTCTTCATTGCTAGACAAGATTTCTTCATTCGCGGCGCGCAGATCTTGATTGGTGGCTTCCTGCTCCTCGATAATCGATCTCAGATACTCTTTGGTGGTGGCTAGCTCCTGGCTGAGTCGGGCAATTTCCAGCTCGCTGGGTGGGCTAGCTGGCTGAGGGGTGGTTCGATCTGCGTTCTGATTCAGCAGAATCACTCCAGTGGATGGAGGGATCGCGGCTGGGGTAGCTGCTTGAAATAGGATCAAAAAATAGCGTTCTTCTACACCACGCGCTTTGAGGGGAATCACCTCAAAGTTAAGCTGTCTGGTTTCCTCGCCGTCAGTAATCTGCAAATTTTCCTTGCTCACCGCCGAATTTTGCTGTCTGGCTTGGTGAACGGCAGCGCGTAGCTCCAGCTTCAAGCCATCTTTTGCCATTTTCAGCAAGTTGTGGCTGGCTCTGCCTGGTGCAGGTTCGAGATAGAGACTCGTCTGCCCCCGAAAGTGTAGAATCTCCAAATCGTTATCGATGACTACCCCAACAGGCGCGAACCGCTCCAACACGATCCGATCTGCCTCTTTTTGTAAGTCAAAGTCGCTCCAGGCAGAGTCGTCGCTGGGGGCGAGCTTGACAAGTTCGCTGGCAGGGGAGTTAGGGGTCAGATCCAATTTTAGCCGTGCTGGAGCCAATTTTCGCGCATAAATCTTTTGCTTTTTATCTACCGTCGTAAACAAGTCTGAAGAGTCACCCGTCGTCTCGGAGGTACCCAACATCAAAAAACCCGTAGGTTTGAGACCATAGTGGAATGTCGGCAAAATTTTCTTTTGTAATGCTGCTCCCAAATAAATCAGCACGTTGCGACAGCTAATCAGATCTAGCTTGGAAAACGGCGGATCGCTACAGACGTTTTGTCTGGCAAATACACACATTTCGCGGATCGACTTACCGATCCGATACCCACCTTCTACAGGCACAAAGAACCGCTGGAGCCGTTCGGGGGAGACATCTGACACCGAGATAGACTTATAAAAGCCAGCTCTAGCTGTTTCGATCGCTCGATCGCTAATATCTGTAGCATAAATCTGAAGCTGCGGTTTAATGGGCTGGTTGTCCAAATACTCCAATAGACACATCGCGATCGAATATGCTTCTTCGCCTGTCGAACATCCGGCTACCCAGATCCGAATCGGTACATCTGCCCCTTTATTGGCAATCGCTGGAAATACCTTAGTTTGCAGAGCTTCAAACGCGCTCCGATCTCGAAAGAAACTGGTAACGTGAATCAACATATCCTCATACAATGCCTGCACCTCTGTCGAGTGTCCCTGCAAGTAAGTGAGGTAATCATCAATGTTTTCCAGCTTGTACAGCACCATCCGCCGCAGAATGCGTCGATTCAATGTGCCGTGCTTGTACTGGGTAAAATTCACTCCTGTCGCCGTTCGTAGCAACGTCAAGATGGCTTGCATGGTACTCTCTCCCTCTGCTGGCACTTCCAATTTAGGAGGTGTAGGGCTGGCAAGATACGGATGACGGCTAATCTTTGCCAGTTCTTGGGCAATTTCTTGGGGGTTCAGGATAAAGTCTACATGACCTGTCGCCACCGCAGTATTGGGCATACTACTTACCTGAGCCGAGTCCTCACTCTGAGCAAACGTAATCCCACCTGCTTCTTTGACAGCTTCGAGTCCCCGCGAACCATCGCCATCACCGCCAGATAAGACGACCGCAATCGCTTTACTGCCCAGATCTGCTGCTAATGATAGGAAAAAACTATCCACAGGCTTGATCGTCGCCCGAATTTTCTCACGGGGAGCCAGTTTGAGCAGTCCCCGCTCGATCGTCATTCTGGTATTGGGCGGAATCACATACACACAATTTGGTTCCACCGCCAGATTATCGCGCACTTCGATCGTGGGCATCGCAGTATCTCGCGCCAAGATCTCGCGTAACAAACTTTTGTGATTGGGATCTAAATGCTGAATCAGCACAAACGCCATCCCAGTATCAGTTGGTAGATGACTCAGTAACTTTCTAAATGCTTCCAATCCGCCTGCTGAAGCTCCAATTCCCACCACTGGAAATCGATTTTCCCAGGAGAGGCTATCGCCAACGGGTGATAAATTGTTATCTAGATCTTCACTCTCATGAGGTTGAGCGTCTGGCTCGGAAGGCTGCTGTGAGTTCATAGGGAGAAATGACTTTTGCCTACGTGAAATTATCCAAATTGCTGGTGGTTTTAACAGTTGACAGTTGACAGTTGACAGTTGACAGCGAAAAGTGCGGTCTTGGGGTTTCCCCTGCGCTTTGGTTACACTCGGATTGAAATGATTTAGATATCACTTTCTTGGGCGATTCTATCGCTCAGAATCCAATCTCACTCTTACTAATCAAGCAGATATTTTTATAAAGTTATTTAATTAACAAATAGTGATTAAAGCGGATTACTTTAGCTAGTTGTTACAACTCGTGTAACAGCCAAGTAGATGAAAAAACTGTTATTCATACTTGTTTAATTAAATTAATACTGAATATATATATATATATATATATATATCAAAGCCTTTTCCAGCCTTCGCTTTAGTGATTTTTATTTGTTTTAATCGATCTAAAACTCAAGTTTATTTGATAATTATCGCTCTAGCCAAGATTGCATTAGTCTAAATCGCCTTTAGTATTTCTACTCATTGGCTGCTCATTAAATTCATCAGAAAATTTAATGAGATTAAACAGCACTTATTTCTTCATCTTAATTTTAGCATAAATTAATAAACCAAATTTGGAGTCGATCGCTAAAACTCAAGATCTATTCCTATTGATTTGCTTTAATAGGGGTAGGCAAGGCAAAGGCTAAACAGTTGACACTATACCTACGGCAGGCAAACGCCAACGACTACGCGCAAGTCGCAAGTACACCAACGGGTGAGAGCTATCCACTCAATGACCCGTGGCTTCGTTAATTAACGTGAGTGTCTCTAAGCCAACGGGTTAAGGATATCCACTCAATGACTCCTAGCTTCGTTGCAGCACCGCCCTCGATTTCACCAAGCAGGGGCTAAAAGCTAAAGTCCATTGAAATGGACTGGTAAAGCGTCTAATTTATCTAACAGAGCTAGCCCAGTCTGCGGATTTCCTCTTGCTGCCATTAGCTGAAGTCGATTGTAAGTATCAAATTCTACAAGTGCGATCGTAGATAGTTCTTCGATTAACTTGTTCATACTAATCCCTCTCGATTGGGCGAGTTGTTTCAATCGACTATGTTTATCTTCTGGTAGTCGAATCGTTAAAGTCGTCATACGTCAATCTCCGATAACTTGTGCTGGTGTTAAGATCGATAAAGTAGGAAATACTAACTCTGTACTCTGAAAGTCTTTGATATTATTAGTTGCAATTATTTTGGCATTTCCCGCGATCGCAAGTTCGATGATGTGATTATCTCCTTCATCTCTCAAGTTGGGTCGCCATGAGTAGTAAATCGGCACCCATTCAGTCACACTGACAAAAGCAGCTAATAAATCGGCTATTTCAGATCGAGTCAGCACACAACGGCTGAGTATTTCATCCCTATTCATGACTGCTTCGTATTCGCAGAACAAAGCTGTACCCATCAAGGGTTGATAGTCTCCTAGCAGGCATCGTCGAATTAACTCCCGATTTACTCCTTTGGAGCTAATCAGTGCGCTGATAAACACGTTGGTATCGACGACAATTTTGGTGCCCATGCCAAAATGATAGTATATATGACATCACTTTGGGATAGATAGCCACTGTAACAACATAAATCCCCGACTTCAAGAAGTCGGGGATCTAGAGCAGATAAATTAAGCTACTTCAGCAGCCGCTCCTTTGGGCACCAACCGATCGATTCCTTGCTTGACGACAGTTTGGAGATAAGCAACTCGTTGGTTGGCTTGGAAGACCTGCTGAAGGGTATTCCCGAGCAGATCGAGGTTCCACTCGCGGGCTGGTTCGGGGGCGACGAGATCTTGAGCTGCCAAATATTCAACTAGAGTCAAACCAGCAATCCGCGTCAGATAAGCAGCACTCAAACCTTGTACCAAGCCCCCAGCAACATAGGTGACGGCATTAGTTTTGAGCAGTCCACTGACTGTTTGGGTGCAGAGTTCGACTAAACCTAGTTTTAAAATTACACTACCCATCGCCCCAGCCGCAGCTTGCGCCTGTGCGAGAGAGAATTTTTGTTGATAAATGGCACCCAAATCCATCACCATTTGGGCATTAACCGCCGCAGTAGCGAGTAAATCTAGTACGGGTACGGGATTGGCAAAAGCCGCCGCGCCGACAATCCACTGATTTTGCTCGATGAGGGGCAATGCTCGATCGCGTCTGACGGTATTTAGAGCAGTTTTGGCAGTGGTTTCGGTAGCGGCAATCTGACGATAAGTAGTCCCCCAGAGCAGTTTTTCGCCTTCGGTAGCGAGAATATGCGCTAACTGGCGATCGAGACTGCTAATATCTGGAGGCGGTGTTTCGAGGGTTGCTACTGTCGTGCCATCGGCTTGGATTTTGCGGACTTTCATCGCTGCTGGCGCACTACTCGTCGCCACTACATCGGCTGGTGTCAGCGTTCCAGCGACGATCGATTGGAGTTTGTGTAAGATGAGATTGCGCTCTTCTGGCAAATAGCGATCGGATCTATCGAACACTAGCATGACTCGCTGATGTGCTTGGTGTAGGGCAGTGAGATGTTTGAATTCGGTAGCTGTGAGATCGCCATTGGTGACAAACAACACCAGATCGGCGTTAAGTGTGATTCGTGCGGCGGTATCGTTGGTACTTTCGCCACCAATCGTAAATAAGGCTGGTGTTTTGACATATTGGAGCGGTGTCGCCGAACTTACCGGCTCGGTAGCGAGTACCTGCATCAAGCTACTTTTACCAACTTTTTGCCCACCAGTAATCGCAATCTGGCGATTAGTCCGAGTCAGATTTGTCTGTGCTTGAGTTAATTGTTGACGTAACGAGCCAATTTGCCCCGCGCCGGGACTCTCAATTGCTAGTCGATCGATTACCAATCCTACTTGATCGAGGACGCGATCGAGTGTCGCCCGATCGATGTCTACTTGAGCTAGTGGTACTTGTTCTTGCTTACCGCGCTGATACCACCAATAACCACCACCAGCGGCAATCGTCCCCAAGGTCAACCAATCTCCGGCACCCGCAAGACTATGCGATACACTGTCTAAACCCCACAAACCCAATGTTAGCCCAATCCCACCAATTAGAAGCGGACGCTGCAATTGTCCAGTCATAAATGCCCCGTCAATTCAATGCTAAAGAGTCACAATCATTATCTCTAGACTACCCGATCCAGGACCGATCGCGTGGGTGCAATCCCGATCGTTACTTAAGTTAAATAGGGGGGTTACCGACCTTGTGAGGAGTTTCCCGGTTCTCATCCACGCGCGAACGCTTCGCGGATGGGGAGATGGGGATTCCCACAGTTTTAGCTACACTGGTAGATAAACTATAAAAGTAGCCTAGATGACCGATCGAAATAATTTTGACTGGAGACAAATATTAGCCATTAGCTTTGTAGTTATTTTAGTAGTTATCGGTTTCAACTCATTTGTAGTCGTCAATCCCGGTCAAGCTGGGGTGGTAAGTGTTCTGGGTAAAGCCGCCGATGGCGTACTACTAGAAGGCGTTCACTTCAAGCCACCACTAGCAGGTAAAGTCGATATCTACGATATTACCGTCCAGAAATTTGAGGTACCCGCCCAGAGTTCTACCAAGGACTTGCAAGATCTCACTGCTAGTTTCGCCATCAATTTCCGGCTCGATCCCCTTCAAGTCGTCAATATCCGTCGAACCCAAGGCACCCTCGAAAATATCGTCTCAAAAATCATTGCCCCTCAAACTCAAGAATCTTTTAAAATTGCCGCCGCTCGGCGCACGGTAGAAGAGGCAATTACCAAACGCGACGAACTCAAACAAGATTTCGATTTCGCCCTCGGTAATCGGCTCGAAAAATATGGAATTATCGTTCTCGATACTAGTGTTGTCGATCTAGATTTCTCTCCAGAATTTTCTAAAGCAGTAGAAGAAAAACAAATCGCCGAACAACGCGCTCAACGAGCAGTCTACGTTGCCCAGGAAGCCGGACAAGAAGCCGAAGCCACCATTAACCGCGCCAAGGGTCAAGCCGAAGCCCAACGCCTATTACGGGAGACTCTCACCACAGAATTATTGCAAAAACAAGCGATCGATAAATGGGATGGCAAATTCCCGCAAGTGATGGGTGGCAATGGCGCACTCCCCTTCATCGATATCGATATTAACAAAGTGAAATAGTTGCCACTAATTCGATCGAATCCAAGTCTCCAAAAAATCTGCACCCGCATCCAAAGATCTAACAATGAACCACAGCAGCCCAACCTTGACTAAATCGCTGCTCCTGAGTGAGATTAAAGCCTTCCTCACCCTCGCTATTCCCCTCGCTGGCGTTCAACTCTCCCAAGCCGCGATCGGGTTTGTCGATACGCTGGTGATGGGCAGGATCGGGCTGGAAACCCTCGCTGCTGGTGGATTAGCAGCCCTGACCTTTAGCGTATTTTTGTATACGACTTCGGGTGTATTGATGGGTGTCAGCCCGATTGTGGCTACTGCCTACGGTGCTGGTGACAAACAACAGATCGATCGAGTCGTCCAGCAAGGCTGTTTGCTAGTCGTTGCGCTCACAATTCCGATGTCGTTGCTCATTGCCAACTTTGACATCCTGATGCGCCATTTGGGACAGGCTGAGACGACGGTAGTCTTGGGAAATACCTATCTGGATATTATGGTGTGGGGCTTCTTTCCCGCCCTGGGATTTGCTCTGCTCCGCAGTGTGGTGGCGGCGATGTCTCACACGCGAGTCATCATGTCGATCGCGATCGGTGGGACGCTAATTAATATTAGCGGTGACTATGTTTTAGGCTTTGGCAAATTTGGTTTTCCCCAATTGGGTATCGCTGGTTTAGCAATAGCGAGTGTCATCGCTATCTGGGCAATGTTCATCACATTGGTTGCCTATATTCTGACTCACAAAGAACTCAAAACCTATCGATTTTTCCGCCAAATTTATCGAGTGGATCGCCAAATTCTCCTGTCATTGTTGCGTGTCGGTATCCCGATTGGAGTTGCCACCGCGTTAGAAATCGGACTATTTACGATCGTCACCTATTTGATGGGTTTACTCGGCACCGAAGTGTTAGCCGCGCATCAGGTAGTACTCCAAACGATCGCCGTTACGTTTATGGTGCCATTGGCAATGTCCTATGCTGCCACTATTCGCGTCGGGCAAGAGATCGGACAAAATGGCTTATTGGGAGCGACTCGTTCGGGTTATATCGGTGCGGCGATCGGATTAGGATTTATGCTCATCATGGCGGCAATCCTACTACTATTTCCCCAGCAAATCATCGGTATCTTTATCGATACTAGCGATCCTCGCAATGCAAACGTTGTCACTTTAGCCACGGGACTAATGACAATTGCCGCTATTTCCCAGATTTTAGATGGCCCCCAAAAAATTATTATGGGTGCTCTTTATGGGTTGCAAGATACCCGCATTCCCATGATCCTCAGTTTCTTATCATTTTGGGGTGTTGGTTTGGCGAGTGGCTACTGGTTGGGATTTTATACCTCATTAGGTGGTAGCGGTTTATGGATCGGACAGTCGATCGGGATTGCTATTTCCGCAGTGATGTTTTTCTGGCGATTTCATCACTTAGTTCGCGAAAAATGATCCTTGAAAATATAGAAGACATCAATAAAAGACTCGTCTATAGTTTTGGAGCAGCAAGAGAGTAGATTTATCTGGAAGTAGCACGCTATCATAGAGATCTAAAAATGAGCAAATCGAGTGGCGATTGAGTACATTACTATCGCGATCGTTTTATCTAAATTTCTTAACAATATTTAAAATTACAGCCAAATTTTAATTCTCCTATTAATAATATGTCCGAAACTATTACTGCACTAATCAATTCCGAAAATAAGGGCGATCGCATTACCGCATTGAATCTAGTTCGCGAGATCGAACCTGCACTCGCATTTGGCTATATCAAGCAATTGGTGACAGATAAAAATACCCGCGTCCGCTATGCAGCGGTGAGCCAATTGGCAACATTAGGCTCCCAAGATCCGATCGAAAGTTTAACGATCTTACGAGATCGACTAGTCAACGATCCCGAGCCGGATGTTCAAGCCGCCGCCGCTGATGCCATCGGCGCACTTAAACTCACCGATGCCTTTGACGATCTCCAAAATCTCTATGAAACTACGCCGGAATGGTTAGTGCAATTCAGTATTATCGCTGCTTTAGGTGAATTAGGCGATCCGCGTGGCTTGCAATTATTGCAAACTGCTTTGATGAATGAAACTAGTCTCGTTCAAACTGCGGCAATTGGTGCAATCGGTGAATTGGGCGATCCCAGCGGTGTGGAGAGTATCATCCCCTTCACAACGCATCCTGATTGGCAGATTCGCTATCAACTCGCGCGTGCGCTCCGCAACTTAGGCGGCGACTTAGCCGCTCAAAATCTGGCAATCTTGGCGACAGATGAAGTCGCGCAAGTCGCTCAAGAAGCACGGGGTTGACTTGAGTTTGGAAATCGTGTGGAGAATTAATCAATGTCTAAAATTACGCTAACAGCCCTAATTTGTGGTCAAATCTAGGCGGGGATTAAATGATTCGAGATCTCGTAACTTTTGGTAGAGTTCGAGTTCGGCTGGAGCGGGATTTTTGGGTACGACAATTTGGATTTCGAGCAACTGATCGCCACGTTTACCATCCTCAGCCGGAAATCCCTTTCCTGCTAGGCGTAATTTTTGACCGGAGGCAATGCTTTGAGGCAGACTGATTTTGACTAAACCGTCGAGAGTTGGGACTTCCACAAAACCACCCAAAACAGCTTCGGCGGGAGTAACCGGAAGTTGGCAATAGATATCGATCCCTTCAAGTCTAAAAAATTGGTGGGGCGAGACATTAATCTTGAGGTAAAGATCGCCGCCAGCAATTCCTTGACCGCGCAGCCGAATTTTTTGCCCCGGAGTCATCCCTGGTGGCATATCTACTTCGAGCGATCGACCATCTTCTTGAATAGTAATCCGTTCGCGTCCACCCAGGTAGGCTTTGGCGAGTGGAAGGGTGAGTTCGGCTTCGAGATTTTTGGGGCGCACTGGTAATGGTGCTTCAGCGAAGGTATTGCGTTCTGGGCGTTCTGCTGCTCCCGTCCGGTTGTTACGACGTTCGTTATTGCGAGTATTCCGGGCAGTTTGGGCTTCCGTTCGCGATGACCTTTCATCGCTATAACTACTAGTACTCGCTGCTTTTTTCCTACCTAATAATCGATCGATAAAGGTATTGAAATCATCGCTAAAATCGTCTTCATCCGATCGATCTCTAGGCGGATTAGTTGGAGTTGCTTTAGTCCGATTTTTGCGCCAAAAGCCGGCAAACTTATCATATTGCGATCGCTTAGATCGATCGGATAATATTTCATAGGCTTCACTGATATCCTTAAACTTATCTTCAGCAGTTTTATCCCCAGGATTGAGATCGGGATGGTATTTTCGCGCCAGTTGTCTAAATGACTGTTTGATTTCATCAGCGGAAGCATCCCGCTTTACACCCAATAGCTCGTAGTAATTGCGAATATCTTGCATGGATTTAGGCTTTAGGCTTTAGGTATTAGGCTTTAGGTGTTAGGTGTTAGGTATTAGGTATCAGGTGTTAGGTTTCAGGGAAGGGTAAGGAATTAGGACGATCGAGCACAAACATTCTAATCTTCACCCTAAAGCCTAAAGTCTAAAGCCTAAAACCTAAAACCTAAAACCTACTCTCTAACTTAATACCATTCATCATCATCATCGTCCCAATCATCGCGAACTGGTTGGGAATTAGAATTGGGGGAACGGGACGGGTTGTTATTGGGTGGAGTCCGGCGTGCGTCAGGGCGTTGAGCTGAGTCATCATAGCGGGAATTGCGCCGCTCCGGTGGCATCGATCGATCGTCCGGCGGATTCGGACTGCGACTATTCGTCGATCCTGACGTGCGGGTATCACCTGTGCGGCGAGATGTGGGGGGATTTTGGTCGTTATCCCACCGATCTTGGCGCGGGGCTGGGGGTGCATCGTCTAGATAATCATCATCGCGTTGGCGAGAGCGATTATCTGGGTTGTTTGCGGGTGGACGACGGGGATAGTCATCGCGGCGATTGGAATTATAATTGTTATCTTCTGGGCGATATCGATCCTCATTGCGATCGCTTGGTGATGACGAATTGGGATTAGTCCGAGGATTGGTGCGACTGTCTCTAGGGCGATCTCGGGCATTATCAGCGTAGGGATCTCTAGGTGGATTGTAGTCGCGGTTGTAGTCTTGAGGTGGGAGTACGCCACGATCGCGAGACGACGATTGTGAATAATCATTATTCCGATCGTAATAAGGTTCGCGACCGGTACCATAGGGGTTGTAGACATCCCGAGGGTTATAGATATCGCGAGGATTATAGGTGTCCCGATAATTGTACTCCTCATCATCGCCGACAAAGATATCTTTGATCGTGGCAAAAATCCCCTTATCCTCTTCCTCGGTGAGCAGTTTCACCTGACGGCTAAAATCGTAGAGCGCGTCATCCAGTTCGCTTTTGATTTCATCAATCAGTCGCTCGTCCCCGTCAGCTAAAGCCTCGCGGATTTCGCGGACTAAGCCTTCAATTTGCTTGCGTTGAGCATTGGCAAACTGCATCCCAAATTCGAGCGCGACTTCGCGCAACTGGCGTTCGGCTTGATAAGACAGTGCTTCAGCTCGATTGCGTTTATCGATTTTTTCGCGTTTTTGTTTATCGCTAGCGGCAAATTGAGTTGCTTCATCAATCATCCGTTGGACTTCCATTTCACCCAGTGCGGACGCACCTTGAATCGTGACTGTCTGTTCGCGTCCGGTGGTGCGATCCATGGCGGTGACTTGGAGGATGCCATTGGCATCGACATCGAGAGACACTTGGACCTGGGGAATTCCTTTCGGTGCTGGGGGAATCCCGGTCAGTTTAAACCGCCCCAGCGACTTGTTATCGGCAGCCATTTCCCGTTCGCCTTGCACGACGTGGACTTCTACCATCGTTTGGTTATTTTCGGATGTCGAAAATATATCTGATTTTCGGACGGGAATCGTCGTATTCCGAGGGATCAGTTTTTTCATTACGCCGCCGATGGTTTCTAGCCCCAGTGAGAGCGGCGTGACATCTAGCAGCAAGATATCCTTGAGTTCGCCAGAAAGCACCGCAGCTTGAATGGCGGCACCCACAGCGACTACCTCATCGGGATTGACGTTTTGATTGGGACGCTTATTGATAAAACTCCGTACCAATTCCTGTACCGCTGGAATGCGGGTCGAGCCGCCGACCAGGACTACTTCATCGATATCATAAGCAGTTAATCCGGCATCATTCATCGCCCGTTTGACTGGCCCTCGGAGCCGACTAATTAGATCCGAGCACAACTCCTCAAATTGAGCGCGAGTCAGTCGAGTTTCGATGTGCTTGGGGCCATCAGCGGTGGCGGTAATGAAGGGTAAATTGATGTCAGTGACCATGACCCCAGAAAGTTCGATTTTAGCTTTCTCAGCGGCTTCTGTCAGCCGCTGGAGCGATTGACGTTCCTTGCGGAGATCGATGTTTTCGGCAGCGAGAAATTGCTCTGCCAACCAATCGACGATCTTGCGATCGAAATCCACGCCACCGAGTTGGGTATCACCACTGGTAGACTTGACTTGAAACACTCCATCGCCGACTTCCAGAACGGACACATCAAAAGTACCGCCGCCCAAGTCAAAAGCCAAAATTGTCTCGCTGCGCCGTTTGTCCAACCCATACGCCAAAGATGCTGCCGTCGGCTCATTGAGAATCCGCAACACGTCCAATCCGGCAATTTTGCCAGCGGTTTTGGTGGCTTGGCGTTGGGAATCATTAAAATAGGCAGGTACGGTAATTACGGCACCAGTCACGGGTTCGCCGAGATAGCGACTGGCTTCATCAGCGAGTTTTTGCAAAATCATTGCCGAAATTTCTTCTGGCGCGTATTCCCGACTTTGTTTGGGACATTTGATTTTGATATTGCCATCTTCATCTTTGCGGATGGTGTAGGGAACTTGCTTTGATTGAGGGCTGAGTTCTCCGTATTTGCGCCCCATGAAGCGTTTGACCCCATAGAAAGTATTCTGAGGGTTTAGCTCTGTTTGCCGCCGTGCCATCTGTCCGACTAGGCGTTCGCCATCTTTGCTGAAACCAACGACGGAGGGCGTGGTACGCATCCCTTCTGCATTAGCAATTACCACTGGTTTTCCGCCTTCCATGACAGCTACCACTGAATTGGTGGTGCCCAGGTCGATGCCTACTACTTTACCCATCCGCTTTTTCCTTTGTCCTCTGAGGCGATCGCCGTCTTTGCTAAAATTAGTGAATGAGGAAGTGGTACGCAGACCTTGGGCATTTCCCATTGCATTGGTCGTATCCAGGTCGATACCCACTACTTCACCCATCCGCTAATTTCCTTGATATGACTAAATTTGTCACAAATATTGGTTTTATTTTATCCGATCGCGTGGCGTACCAACGGTAATCGATCCACTCTGCGGGTGGGGATAGCACTACTTTAGTGGATAGTGAATGGTGGATAGTGGATAGTGTGTAGAACGACGTGCAAGCACGTTCTAGATCGCCACCTAGTATTTTAGCCGCACTTAAACTCATCGTCGATCCCTACCACTATCCACTATCCACTATCCACTAATCATGAATCTAGCAGAACAAGTCCAAAAACTCATCGATGGTGCGCCAGATGTCGAGAGTCGCATGAGCGTCATGGCGATCGCGCCAATCTTACAACAGGTTGCGGCAACTTTACCGCAGACGACATATTATATCTGTCAAAGCGATCGGGGTGAATGGGTCATCACCACACTGCTGAGACAGCAGCAACCCAGTCTGGAAATTAAAGTTATTTACGCATTTCTTCGAGCTGAAGACATCCAGGTATTTGATGGAGGATCGCTAGCTAATTCACTAGCGATCGAAGTTCCAGTCATTCAGTTATTATTTTATTTATTAGCCTTTCCCGAAATCGATCGAGTCGTATTTCTCAATAACTCTCAAAATCTAGATATCGGCAAAGAGATATCTCGACAAAGCTTGGAAGACTCGATCTCCAAAAAATTAGAGCAAGCTCCTAAATCACAACTACCACCAGATGTCTGTTGATAAACGATCGTCGCAATCTGACAATCGATGGGTTGTAGATCTGTTAATGCTTTCGTCAAACTGGCGATCGAACCGATCTGCACAAACAACTAAAATCAAAGAATCTAATATTTTCGTCATGCTCAAAAATCTACTTGTAGTGTCAAACAGATCTGCTTAATCTCATCATGCACAATCTTCCCGAGCGCAGCCACAGCCTAATAAATGGTATCAAAAAACATGGTGTATGGCTGATTGGATACTTACTAATCCTTGGCATTGTCGCCTGGTTGTCTACAGAAGTATGGGAAAAAGAAGTCTTTAGTTTCGATCGATATTTTTTGTTGTGGCTTCATCAATTTACCAATCCACAACTCGATCGCATCATGCTCTTTATTACAGCATTAGGCGATCCACCAGCAGTAGTGACGGTATTTATCATCGCGATCGCATGGCTATTGATGAAACGACGCTATATTGATGGGATTAGATTGACGATCGTCTCTGTGGGTGGAGTAGTTTTCAATCAAGGTATGAAGTTGTTTTTTGCCAAACCACGCCCCGAGTTATGGCCGCGACTGATTACGGAAACTTCGTTTTCATTTCCCAGCGGTCATGCGGTTGGTTCGATGGTAGTTTATGGTTTTCTTGGTTATCTAATCGCTAAAAAATTACACCATTATAAAGGATATGTTTATGCGATCGCCAGTGCTTTAATTCTCGCGATCGGTTTGAGTCGTTTATACTTAGGCGTGCATTATCCGACCGATGTTATCGCTGGCTATGGGATTGGATTTTTGTGGCTGACTACCTGTTTGAAACTAAATTTTAGCTCCAGGCGATCGCCAGAGACATAAAAAAAGGGGGCGAGATCTCCCCCTGTCAAGATTTAGATATCAGACCAAAAAGTCATCAATCATATTCAACACTAGTAACGACTTTACCTCTGAACACTACATAGTTATAGATATTGTAAAAGATCATGATCGGTATGAGTACCCCCACAAATGTCAGCATAAATACCAACGCACTAGGCGAAGCAGCCGCTTGGTAAATCGTAATCTGAGTAGGAATAACATACGGAAAGATAATCAATCCTAGACCGAGAAAGCTGAGTAAGAAAATCAAAATCGTCCAGACAAATGGCGTGCGTTCTTCTTGGCGATTGATACTTCGTAGCAGCAACCAAACTAGCAATACCCCGAGTACTGGAATCGCCGCAAATACATACACCAGCGGAGCCGTAAATAACCGCGTCCGAGCTGCCTCATAAAATGTTGGCGTAACGATCGTAATTAAAACTGCACCGACAAAGGTCGTGATGGTAGCGAGTCTGGCAGTCTTAAAATGAGTTTGTTGTAACTCACCTTCAGTCTTCAAAATTAGGTAAGTAGAACCAATCAAGACATAACCTTGAATCAAAGTCAGGGCAACTAACAGCGTTCGCCAATCCAGCCAATCCCAAGTCGAGCCACTGAAATGACCTTTGGCATCGACAGTAATCCCTTCGATCGTACTACCGAGTGCAAAACCTTGACCTAAAGCAGCTAAAAAACTACCCAGACCGAAAGCATAATTCCAAAACATTTTATTATTAGAATGCTCTCGAAATTCAAATGCTACCGCTCGAAATACCAGCCCAAAAATCATGATGAAAATGGGCATATAGAGAGCTGTCAGGATCGTACTATAAGCCAGCGGAAACGCTCCAAATAAGGCACCAGCCATTACGACCAGCCAGGTTTCATTGGCATCCCAAATATTTCCGAGACTAGTCATCAATAAGCCGCGTCGTTCCTCGTCGGAGCTAGTGAGAGAGAGAATACCCACCCCCAGATCGAACCCATCCAACATCACATATAAAAACAAAAACAAGCCCAAAATCACAAACCAAACTTGCGGCAGAAAATGTAATAATGCGTCCATGAAAACTCCTAATTGCGATCGAGATTTACAGGATTTTCAAGATTTTCAGGATTAGATTATCGGTACTAACCTTTACCCTATTCCCTATCCCCTATCCCCTATCCCCTAACTATTGCTGCGCTTCGACTGGTCGGCGGTTTGGTACTGATTCGGCTGGTTCGGTATTGATGATAAATTGACCGTCCAATCCTGGTATTGGCAGATCCAGCTTTGGCCCTTTGCCGATAATCCGGCTGGCAAAGTAGAGCGTCGTCACCAATAAGATCGAATAGACGACCATAAAGAAAATCAGTGAAGTTAAGATATTCGTCGGTGGCACTGGAGAAACACCATCCGCTGTGCGAATGCGATCGTACAGTACCCACGGTTGACGACCGACACAGCGCACCACCCAGCCAGCCTCGATCGCAATATAGCCTAAAGGAGCCGAAAACATCCAAGTTCGCATCAGCCACTTTTGTGCGCCGATTTGTTCGGGTGAAAGCTTGCCACGATACCATTGGAGGGTACTCCACAACATGACTGCGGCTAGAAAAAACCCAATGGCGATCATCACGCGGAAGGAATAATAAATCAGTCCGACCATTTTGGGACGATCTTGCCGCTCCCATTCATTGAGTCCGGGTACGGGTACCGAGAGATTTTTGCGAAATTCTAAGATATACCCCAAGCCATTGGGGACGGTGAGTTCCCACGAGTTACGATTGTTGGCTTCATCAGGGATTGCCAAGAGGCTCCAGTCCGCAGGTTTACCCGCTGGACTGCTCTCCCATTTTGATTCCATCGCCGCCAGCTTCGTTGGCTGATAATACGCCACCTGCTCGGCACTCAAGTGTCCAGCATAAATCTGAATTGGTGCCACCGCGATCGCCGTAGCGAGGACAATTTTGAGCGATTGGCTAAAAAAGGCGGTGTGACGGTCTTTGAGAATATACCACGCACTAATCCCACCAATCATAAATAGGGACGTTTCGAGCGTTGCCAAGAACATGTGAGCGACACTTTTGACCATAAACGGGTTCAAAATTGCCTGAAAATAATCGCTCACGATGAACTTACCATCAACCATCTCCCCACCAGCAGGAGTCTGGAGCCAGGAGTTGGCAGACAAAATCCAGAAGATCGACAAGTTGGCACCAAAAGCCACCATGATGGTTGCTAAGTAGTGAATTGGTGGCGCAACTCGTCCCCAACCAAACATCATAATTCCCAAGAAACCAGCTTCGAGCATAAACGCCATCGAAGCTTCAAACCCCAATACACTCCCAAAAAAATCTCCGACAGCTTCGGAGAGCGGCCCCCAGTTGGTACCGAACTGAAATTCTAACGGTAGTCCCGTGGCGACCCCAATCCCAAAGTTGAGGATAAATAGCTTCGACCAAAAGCGCAGATGATAATAATATTCAGGTTTGCGAGTTTTGAGCCACAGCCCTTCGATAATAACGAGATAGATCGACATTCCTGTTGTCAAAACAGGCCACAGCATGTGAAAAATGGCTGTAAAAGCAAACTGCATTCGCGAGAGGGCAACGGTATTTGAAAAAATATCCATGTCTGACCTGCTAATTGGTTTGGATTTTTATTTAACCTAGTTTTAATGATAGACACTTTTTCTGGTGAAAAGCTCGATCGAGTCGCGTCAAACATGCATATCTTCACCCGTTCGTCAACCGTATCAACCGTCACTAAAATCGACACCTAAATACCATGACTTTTACCAATCACCCAATGACGGCGAAACGATCGCGCGAGACTACTTTCTTTAAATGAGAGATAAATCGGTCGCCCGTGCGGACAG
>JBBRVB010000039.1:0-17275 GCA_038247275.1 Chroococcales cyanobacterium | reverse complement strand
TCCCTATTCCCTATTCCCTATTCCCTATTCCCTATTCCCTATTCCCTAGCCCCTAGTCCCTAGCCCCTAGTCCCTATTCCCTAGCCCCTAGTCCCTAGCCCCTAGTCCCTATTCCCTAGCCCCTAGTCCCTATTCCCTATTCCCTAGCCCATGAAATTACTAAGCGTTCAAAATCTCTGGGTAACTTATCCCCAATCCACATCGAGTCATGAAGTAGTACACGCGATCGAGGATGTCTCGTTTGAGTTGGCTGCGGGTGAAAAAATTGGCTTTGTGGGGGAATCAGGATGCGGTAAATCCACCCTGGGTAAGGCAATTATGCGCCTGTTACCGGCTAATTCGCAGATCCAGGGCAAAATCTTATTTGAGGGGCAATCAATCCCAGACATGGATGCTGAAGCTCTACGTCACTTTCGGGGGGAAGTTGTCGGCTTGATCTTCCAAGATCCGATGACGCGGCTCGATCCGCTCATGACGATCGGCAACCACTGTCTCGAAACCCTCCAAGCTCACGAACCAAACCTGTCCAAACAACAAGCCAAACAACGCGCTCTAGACACCCTAGCAGCCGTGAAAATACCTGAAGACAGGTGGAACCAGTATCCCCATGAATTCAGCGGTGGAATGCGCCAGCGGGTGGCGATCGCGCTAGCTTTATTGCTCGATCCCAAGTTGATTATTGCTGATGAGCCGACGACGAGTTTGGATGTGCGGGTATCAGCGGAAATCCTACAAGAATTGACGCGGTTGTGCAAGGAACGCCAGATGGGATTATTATTGATTTCCCACGATCTAGCGACGATCGCGACTTATTGCGATCGGATTGTCGTGATGAATAAAGGACGCAAGGAAGAAGAAGGCTCCGTCGAGCAGATCTTTGGCAATCCCCAAGCTGAATACACCCAAATTTTACTAAAATCTGCCCTGCACGTTCAGGCAAACGAGCGCATTGAAGATCTGACAGCCACCGCACTGATAGCCAAGAAACCGATCCTCACCCTCGACAAACTCCAAAAACATTACACGATCGAAACAAGTTTCCTCCAGCGGTTGATGACTAACGCTAAAACCACGATTACTAAAGCTGTCGATAATATCCAGCTCGAACTCTATGAAGGCGAAATTTTTGGACTCGTCGGTGAATCTGGCTGTGGCAAAAGTACCCTGTCCCGAACAATTCTTCAACTAATTCCAGCCACTGGCGGGACGGTGACATTTTGTGGTGAAGAACTCACCCGGTTATCACCTGCGGCGATCCGCGCCAAACGGCGGGAGATGCAGATGATCTTCCAAGATCCCAGCGCATCCCTCAACCCGATGATGACGATTGGCGCAAGTATTGCCGATCCTCTGATTATTCACGAGCTGACTACTACGCCAGAGCAGACGCGATCGCAAGTCCTGGCGATGCTGGAGCGTGTGGGCTTGACACCTGCGACTGAATACTACGATCGGTATCCCAACCAGCTCTCTGGCGGACAACAGCAGCGCGTGGGGATTGCCCGCGCCTTGATTACCAAGCCCAAATTAGTAATTTGTGATGAGCCAGTGAGTATGCTGGATGCGACGATTCAAGCCGAAGTACTCAATCTGATGCTCGAACTCAAGCGCGAACATCAGCTCACCTATTTATTTATCACCCACGATCTATGGCTGGCAAGATTTTTGTGCGATCGGATTGCCGTGATGAATCAAGGTCAAATCGTGGAAATGGGCGAGACTCAGCAGATTTTTAGCAATCCGCAACAACCATATACCCAGGAACTTTTGGCGGCTGCACCATTACTGGCAAAACAAGGCTAAAAAATTAAATATTCTGGCAGCAAATTTATCCCAATGCATGTTAATATGACTCGCGATATCGATCGCTTTAATGTTAACTGTCGATCGTTAATCGATCGTTAACGAAAACTGGGATGCACAACATGACTATCTGGACACTCGCTGCCAGTATTGCCAGTATTATGTCACTAATCTTTCATCTCAGTGGCAAAGGCTCTACTCTCCGGCAATTTACATTACCTACTACTACTGCACTGGTTGGATACACGATTGGTACGCATACATCGGCTTTCGAGCAGTCATCTAATTCGTTACTGCAAGATCCCCATTTATTATTTATGATCGTTGTCATGGTGCTATTATTTGCACTGGCAATGTATTTAGTCGAATCACTCAAGCCAGATGCCAAAATATCATTTATATTTCTAGTTTTCTTGTCAACTATTGCTGTCCCACAACTGATTAAAAGTTACAATGACATCGCTCCAATGGTTTCCACCCAAGACTATCTCGTACTCGCTAGAGTCAAAGAGAGTGATGGCAATATGGAAGATGCAATTAAGTATCTCAAAATTTATAGCAAGCGAGTCGATCGAGTAGAGTTACAAAAACAAGTTAACGAGCGGATTGATACTCTCCGCCGGCAGGAATTCAAACGAGAGTCTACGGCTAAGACTAAACTTAAGGATAATTAAATTAATTGATAATTGGGTTGTCAGGATGGTGATGCAAACGGATGTATTTGCGGCTATTTTCACCACTGAGTGAGCGATCCGCCTAGCAATGTGACTGATACTGGATTAGATCGGGCTATTTATTCTGCTGCTACCAATCGCCAATCGATCTGCATGGACATCCCGCGATCTCCAATTTGCCAATTAGCCGTCGCAATCCGCGTCATCCGATCCAGATTGTCCCTCAATTGTGCTTGAGTGTGAAATCCTTCTAACCGATCCAAGACCCGACCGTGGGCAAATAGAATCAAGGTAGGCAGAGTTCTTAGCTTGTATGTACTAGCTGCTCTAAAATTCTCGTCAGCATTGATATTAACTAACTTAATCTGCTCATCCCAGCGATCGTGGAACTGGATCAGTGTTGGTTGAATAACCTTACACAATCCACACCAAGGTGCACCAAAGTTGACTAGGACGGGAATCGAAGAGGTCAGAACCCGTTCATTGAAATTCAAATCTGTTACAAAATGGATCATACAACACGGTTAATTAAATCTTAAATCTTTTCTTATATAACTAGGGATTATAACGCTAATCACACCGATTTGGATACGGGGATCGGCGAATAAGGATGAGGGATCGAGACAATGTGGCAAATATCGCTACCGCTCGGTTGGTCAACGATTGCCTAAAAGGGTACCCGCGCAGTCATCTGAATCAACCACGGGTGTCCCCACGAAAATAATAGTACAAATGCAACTACGCCAATATACGCAGGGCGGAGAAACTCTGAGAGCTTGAGAGTCTGTCTGCCATCTAAAATCGCCAGGAACGGCACGATCGATGTTCTGGCTTTAACTAGTTCAAATTCTTTGCCATAGCGTTTCCCCAGCCGATAATCGCCATGCCAGACTGCAAATAGATGGTGCAACATCAACCCGATCGAAGTTACCAACGTAAAACTAGTACCAAGCCAGATCGTATGCGCGACACACCAAATTAGTTGTCCGACCATCTGCGGATGACGCGTAATCCGCATGATGCCAGTCTCATAGATCCGCACCTGCGGTTTGAGGACGGCGGCAACTTCGAGCAGATTGAAGGTAGCTGGATATAGGAACAAAAATGAAATAAATGACAAAATCCAGACCAAGGGTTCTACCCAAGGCGTACCTTGTACCTGCCACAATTGCCAACCATCATAACGATGATTGAAAAAATAAATAATTAGAATCGTCGCAAATGGAATACTCACTAATGCAAATATCACGCGATATAAGCGTGCGCCGATCTTCTGCTCTGCCCACGGGCGCAGGGCGGCTAACCCACTGTGAGCGATCGCAAAACCAAGTAGTAGTCCCAGGATAATTCCGTGGCTGGGTGTGAGTGAGTCTAGAGGCATTAGTTGAGACGGGGGATGGGGACAGGGGAACTGGGGGACTGGGGGACTGGGAAAATTTAAGTTTCTTACCTATTCTCACTGACATCTTAAGTCTGGAGGCTGGCAACATCGGGCTGAGTGGGAATCGATCGAAAAATCATCGCTAGTTAGATTTGTACTAGTAACAGGGCATCCTAGATAGATATAGATGTCGATCGAGTCGATTACATTTATTACAAAAGTTTGACTTATTTACTTTCAAAACCTAGACCCAATTACGACAGCTTGGTAACTGCGGTCTCGGACAGCGGTGTCTCCTCAAGACTTTCATCGAAATTACTTCATACACCTAATTATCCTAAATTTATGTTAGAGGAAGCGGCTTCTGCCCTAAATCGTCAGGACTATCAGACTGCCGCCAAGCTGATCGCTGTCCTCATCGTCGAGCGACCGAACGACTACCAAGTCCAATTGTATGCAGCACAATTGGATGAAGCAACAGAGCAACTCGATCGGGCAGTCGAAATTTATCGATCGTTACTTCAATCTGCTGTCAATCTTAAAATCACTGCCGAGGCTCGTCAAGGCATTCAACGGATCGAGCAACTCCAATCCCAAGCCCAAGCAGATGCACTAAGACGAGCGCGACTAGGCTATGGAGACAACCCCGAGCCGGGATTTTTGGTACTCGAATCGATGTCTGCCGAACACAAGCAAGCCGTTTTCAAAAAATTTGCGGCAATTATGGAGATCGATCTTTACAGTGCGAAACTCCAGCTACCCAGTCGCGGCTGGCGACTGTATCGCTTGGGACAAATGGGAGAGTTACAATTTTATCGCGATCGACTACTTGAAGCCGAAATTCCCTGTTTTTGTGTATCTCGACATGACACACAACAAATGTTTGTGTTTCAAGTCGGACATTTGCAGGCTTTTCAGCCCAAAGGTGAAATCGTTTGTACTGACGATCGCGGCGAATTTCGCACATTTAATTTTAATTGGTCGGAAGTCACTCAAGTCGTGACGGGAATGCTACCGATCTTTGAAGAAGTGATGGAACTAGATGCTCACAACCGGACATTCCGCAAACCAAAGATCCTCGATTATGTCAATATCTGCGATTTACAGTTACGCAATCGGCGGAGTATCTTCAGACTATGTTCGCAAACCTATAACTTTTGTGAGTACAAACAGTCACTGTCTCGACATCGCCATGAGCATGGCGACTTCAGTAATCAGTTGAGTACCGATCTGGTGCTACCAACCGCTCAACGCCTACCGGCTACCAGTCGTGACAACTGGAAAAATCTGATGTCCCAAATTAACGAACAAGTCGCCCATCTCCACACTCAGCACAATTTTACACCTTTCGCCGAAACCGCGATCGGCTACCCAGAGTTGATGGGGCACATCGATCCACACCTAGAATTATTACGTCGTGCTGATAGTCTCTGGGATCGAGCTTTTCATCTCTACAGTACGCTCTCGATGTGTCGGGAGCAGAGCTAGTAGACAAACTTAGCCAGACTGCAAGGAGGGTTTGCATCGCCCCAACCCTCCCCAAATATGCACGGAGGGTTGGGGCGATGCACCAAGCACTTTGGCAAAGCTTCAGTGCGGTGAATCGCTGTCTGCTTGGTGCAACGCACGCTGAGGAGACCTCAGCGCGATTGCATCCGCAACTGTCAACTGTCAACTGTCAACTGTCAACTGTTTACTTAGCACCACTTTTCCGATCTGCGGCATTAGGCTTAAAGGCTTTGGGCTTCTCAACCTGACGTGCCAAATCCAGAAATCCGCGCATGTTTGCACCGGGCATCCGACGACCACTATTAGAAGAAGGTTTCATCAGGTATTCAGAGGCAAAGCTGGTTATGGGGGGAGCCGGAGCCGTAACTACAGGTGCTGGAGCTACTTTGGGAGCTTCGACTTTCTTATCAGCCTTTTTGTCAACTTTACCGGTAGCAGGTGCGGGTGCTGAGGCAGTGGTTGCGACAGCTTCAGTGGTAGTTGGTGGGGCAACTGGGATTGTCTCTTTGACGACAGCGACAGGTGCAGTTGGGGCAGACTCAGGTTTGGCTTTAGCTTCCGGTATTGAGGAAGCAGCTTCATCTTTTAGTTGCATGAAGAAGCCATCATTTTTTTTGCCAAAAAACTTTTTAAACACGGTAAATTATCTCTCTCATTACATAGAACGAATTATCAATTTTGACCACTAACATGTGCAAGATAAGCTGAGAAAGATTAACAAATGTTTACAGGCTGCTGCCCTTCAGCCACTCACTAAACTGTCATAGATCGATCGCTGCACCATCACTAGCCAGCCTAAACTAAAAACTGACATCTATATTATCGCTCGATCGTGAATACCCAACTACCACCCCAGTCACATCCACACCAACAAGATCCATCCCGCCGCAACCCAGTCATACTCGTACATGGATTGCGGGACACTAGTCGCGACATGCGAAAGATCGCTGGCTACCTCCGCGATTTGGGCTGGCAAATCCTCAATATCGATCTGACTCCGAATACTGGTGATGCGCGGCTAGAAATCCTCGCCAAACAAGTCGCAGATCTAGTCACGCGCACTTTTGCACCACATCAGCAAATCGATCTAATTGGTTATAGTATGGGCGGGCTGGTAGCGCGTTATTATCTACAACGATTGAGTGGGATCGAACGAGTCGATCGGTTTATTTCAATTTCTGCTCCCCATCGTGGCACGATCGCGGCCAATTTTTCTACGCGTGCGGGTTGTATGCAGATGCGCCCCAATAGCGACTTTATTACCGATCTCGATCGGGATGTGGACAAATTAAAGCAATTGAATTTTACATCAATCTGGACACCATTCGATCTGATGATCTTGCCGCCGAGTAGCTCCAAGCTAGGGTTTGGCACAGAACTTCAAATCCCAGCCCTCGCCCATCCCCTGATGCTATCCGATCGACGGACGTTTAGAGCGATCTCGGATGCGCTAGTTCAGCCAGTTAAGTCGCCGATTTGAGTGAATTCACTAGCTCCAAAGATCGCCTCCTGATGAGTATAATATTTGAACTCCAATAAATTAGTAAAAGGATCTACTAAAAAGAATGTACGATGTTCGGTAATTGCACCTGAAAATCGATGTTTTGCCGACTGATAAAAAGTTAGTTGTCGATCGATCGCCCGATCGAGTAATGCTTGCCAATCACTTAAATTTGTAAATACAATTCCAAAGTGGCGCGGATAAATTCCCTGCTGGGGCGAAATTTCTGCGGTAATATGAGCCACTAATTGATGACCATAAAGATTTAAGATCAGTGAATTTGCGGCTTCTCTACCGACAGTGCAACCCAAGCCATCAACATAGAATTTTTTGGTATCGATAATATTCGCGATGGGAAATGCCAGATGAAAGATAAATTCATTCATAATTATTAATTAATAAAGTCGGTAAGACTCTCCAGCTATTTTGGGGAAAATAGTATATGGCAATCCTAAATCAGTCATGAGATTATTTTAACCGCACACCATTCGCAGAGGGCGCAGCGGCTCGCGCTCGTCGGGTTTCCCGACGTAAAAAGCGGATGCAATCACGCGGAGGTTCCCTCCGCATGTGTTGCACCAAGCAGCGAGACAAGACAGAGAAGAGAAGAAGACATTCTCACAATTCATTTAGGATTGCTATAGTTAAAGTTAAGTATAGATCGATCTTACACTCTTACCCTTTAACCCTTCCCGTTGCCCCTTTCAATCAGATTAAATTATTCCCATAATTACGAGAAGATCGATCGAGCCATCCGCTGTATTTCTTCATTGGACTAATTAAGTATTTTTATATAACAACATGTATGAGCTTTTTGTCGCCAGATCGCTCTGATGATAACTTAGTCAAAACCTACTCATAATATTTTAAAATCCTCAGCATTGGGTAATTAATGATACAATTTTAATTTGTCAAGTATTGTAATGTAGCTACGGTATCTGGTAAATAAAATTCAACTCTACCAATGAATGATTTATTTAGCCAACAAGTACCATCGGTGATTAGTAGCATGAAGAAATAATTGTCAGAAAGCTTAAATCGTAGACATGTATTATGAAAAAACTTAATGGTTAGCTGATAACAACGCCTCAGCTACTAGACCGCGATCGATAGAACTTAACACAATCAGTGGAGAAATTAGTATGTCTTATCATGGTGATATATCTTCGAGTGAAGACTCAGTAGGAGTTGCAGTTGTTAACTATAAGATGCCGCGTCTGCATACCAAAGCGGAAGTAATTGAGAACTGCCAAAAGATTGCGACGATGATTGATGGCATGAAAATGGGATTACCAGGTATGGATCTGGTGATATTTCCAGAGTATTCCACTCACGGCATTATGTATGACTCCAAAGAAATGATGGAGACAGCCGCAACTGTGCCCGGTGAGGAAACAGCAATCTTTGCCGAAGCTTGCATTCGGAACAAAGTTTGGGGAGTATTTTCACTAACAGGTGAAAAACATGAAGCGCACCCCCACAAAGTACCTTACAACACGCTAATTTTGATGAACGATCGCGGTGAGATCGTCCAGAAATATCAAAAAATCATGCCGTGGACACCGATCGAAGGTTGGTATCCCGGCAAGTGTACCTATGTCTCAGATGGGCCAAAAGGTCTAAAGATTAGTCTGATTATCTGTGATGACGGTAACTACCCTGAAATCTGGCGAGACTGTGTGATGCGTGGTGCGGAGTTAGTCGTGCGCTGTCAGGGCTATATGTATCCAGCCAAGGAGCAGCAGATCCTTGTCTCGAAGGCGATGGCATGGATGAATAACACTTATGTCGCTGTGGCTAATGCGGCAGGTTTCGACGGCGTATATAGCTACTTCGGGCACTCGGCGATCGTGGGATTCGACGGGCGGACGCTGGGTGAATGCGGTGAAGAAGAGAACGGGATTCAGTATGCCGCGCTCTCGAAGTTTGCAATTCGAGATTTCCGTAAGAATGCCCAATCTCAGAATCACCTGTACAAGCTCTTACATCGGGGCTACACAGGTACACTCAATTCTGGCGACGGTGCCGATGGGATGGCAGAGTGTCCATTTGAATTTTACCGCGATTGGGTCGCCGACCCGAACAAGGTCAAAGAGAAGGTCGAGGCAATGACTCGATCGACTCCTGGTACTGTAGAGTGTCCGATCGCCGGCATTCCAAATCAGAAGGTTGTCACTCCGCCAGTAGTCCAAGCCGAAGCTGAAACAGTACCAGTCACAGTCCAATCTTAAGCCGATCGACACCTGACTTTTGGAGTTTGGTTAGTATCTCAACATACAGCCAAACCCAGCCGATCGCGTCTTTGATAGGTCTATCAGAATCTTTGTTGCGGAGAATCGATCGTGACCGATCCAGTATTTGAAGTGGTGGATGGTACCAAGCTGTTGATAGATTTACAGCAGGTCAACTCGATCGTCAACAGTTTTAGCGGCTGCTTGGAGCCAGATGAGATTGCGCGGAGAGTTACCGATGGACTCGTCGAGAAATTTGGCTGCGTGTTTGCCCGCATGTGGTTGATGGAATCAGACCGCACTGCCCTCAAGCTAGTCGCATCTTCGGGATTATATCAGCGCACGGATGGTTTCTTTGCCAGAGTCCCCGTGGGTGCCTTTAAGGTTGGCAAAATCGCTCAAAATCAAATCCCATTTCTGAGCAACCAACTGGCGGCGGAAACCTGGGTACTCGATCGAGATTGGGCGATCTCCCATGGCATTCAAGGGTTCGCAGGTTATCCACTAATTGTCAATGGGGATTCGATCGGAGTACTGGCTGTATTTAGCCAAGCCAAAATGGTACCAGAATTTCTGGAGATCCTTCAAAGCCTGTGTACTGCCACGACAATCGGTTTAGCGGCGGCATTGCGGTATCAACAGGAGCAACTAACTTGGCGATCGGTCACCGCCCCTACAGCCCCTGAGATCCCCTTGTCCGAGCAGATTGCGACTATTCTCAAACCCACTCCACTGACGCTCATCGGCACCGAGCGATCGCTACCATCGCCCATCCACAATCTCTCGCTCAGAGTTGCAGAAGTCTTGAGCCAACTGGATTGCATCCACAGTCGGCTGACATATCTTCTGGAAGAAGATCGAGATGCTCGTTCCGTCGGGATCTCGCAGAGCAAGGCAGCTACCCGCGCCGAGCAACCGATCCAAAAACTCGCGCTAGAATCAGTCATCTCCGGTCATCTATCGCGTCCGGTCCTCTCTGCATTTGGGGCAATTCAATTGGAAGCGATCTGTTTGGGGGGAACTTTGGAAATTCAACCTCATGCAGATATTAAAATGCTGCGCGTATTCCTAACATTAACCGCTGCTTGCCAAAACTCTGAGCCACGCGTAAATCTCCGTTGTCGCTCGTCTGTCTTGCAAATGGCATTTGCACATTCGATCGATCTAGCAGGCTTATCCGTTGCACCTGTGCTCGATCCAGATTTGCCTTTACTTACAGACGATCGATCTCTAGTTTCAACTAACCCCAAACTACTGTGGATTGCTACCGATGCGAATATTCCCCACCAAGCCAGAGGGCGAATCGATCTATCCATCACACCTAGCGAATTGGGATCGGCGATCGAAGCTGTGATGCGGGGAGAATCTTGGGGTGTCGCAACCACATCTGCACCAACAGTCATGCAGTTATCAGAGCGCGAACGGGAAATTATGCAACTTTTGGCGAAAGGATTACGCGATCGAGATATTGCCAGTCAACTGATCGTCAGCGAAAGCACGGTCAAGTTTCACATGCATAATATCCTCGCCAAACTCCAGGCAAAAACTCGCTTTCAAGCACTATATCAGGCGATGATTAAGGAATTAATTTAAAATTGAGTATATGTCTGATATTTGTGAGTTGGCTGTCAATGGAACGCTGATGCGCGGGTTGGAGTTAAATGGTAATTTACAACAGGTAGGTGCGGTATTTGCCCGAGCAACTTTAACCGCACCAATCTACCGGTTGTGGTCGATCGACGATCGCCATCCAGCGATGATTAGAGTCAGCGCAGGAGGGAGATCGATCGATCTAGAGATCTGGTCTTTACCCCTAGCTGGACTAGCCCAAATCCTCCTCCAAGAACCCGCTGGCTTGTGTATTGGGAAGATTAAGTTAGCTGACGATCTCGAAGTGTTGGGCGTTCTCGGCGAACCTTTCTTGTGTGAAGGCAAGCTAGAGATTACCAATTTTGGTGGTTGGCGTAATTATATTAAATCTTTAAAATAATTTAAGCATAATTTATTTTAGGGATAATTCCTTGCCTGCACTGAGTAAAGTTGAAGTGCAGGTAAGAGATGATCCCGTCTAAATTTTGACTGTTCCTAGACGTTCTGTGCCATGTTGACGGAGTAAACCCATCAATTCATCACGATAATCTTGAAAGATAGCATGACGTTTAACCGCAGTAGAGCGATCGGCTAAATTAATCGTCATCTCTTTTTTAACTGTACCAGGACGAGCACTGAGTACGAAGATCCGATTAGAGAGAAATACTGCTTCTTCAACATCATGAGTAATTGAAAGAATCGTAATCTTAGTGCGTTGCCAGAGATCGATAATAAATTCATGCATCGACTCCTTGGTGTGAATATCTAACGCCCCAAAAGGTTCATCCATCAATAATATTTTAGGTTCGCATACTAGGGCGCGCGCGATCGCAACTCGTTGTTTCATCCCTCCAGACAATTGGTTGGGTAAAGAGCGGGCAAAATCACTCAAGCCGACAACATTGAGATAATAACTTGCTCGTTCTCGTCGTTCTCGTTTGGATATACCCTGAAGTTTGAGTCCGAATTCGGTATTTTCTTGGACACTCATCCAAGGATACAATGTATAGTTTTGAAATACCATGCCGCGATCGGGACTAGGCCCTTTTACAGGTACGCCGCCAATCCGAATTTCTCCACAGCTTGGCAGATCGAGTCCCGCAATTTGACGCAAGAGGGTGGATTTCCCCGAACCAGAGGCACCTACTACGCAGACAAATTCACCCTGGGCGATGTTGATATTGATGTTTTTGAGTACAGTTAGATTTCCATTTTGAGTATCGAATTGTTTAGATAGATTATCGATTTGTACAAACATCTAATTTTCGCTCGTGGTAACTTGAGTTTTATTCGATGAAGCTAGGAAATATTGCTAAATTATAACATTAAGTAGCTAGTCTAGATCTACAGCAAAATGACCGAATTTTGTGATGAGATCGCTATTTATAGTTGCTAATTATTATTAGACCATTTAAAGCAGACTCTGATGATATATTGAAATAATAAGTCTAAAGCTAGACCGATCGCTCCAATCACAATAATACCGACGAAAATTTCATCAGTTTTTAGAAATCTGCCGGCAACACTAATTCTTCGACCCAATCCTTCTGTAGCGGCAATTAGTTCGGCAACTATTACTAATTGCCATGCCGCAGCTAAGTTGATCCGACAAGCATCTAAGATACCTGGGATCACATGGGGGAAAATCACCATCGATAGAGTTTGTAACCGATTTCCGCCGAGAATATAAGTCGCTTCGATTAAATCCTTGGATACAAATTTCACTGTATCCATTACCATCAGAGCATTAAAGAAAAATGTACCGATAAAAATCAGGGTAATTTTTGGTGCCTCTTCAATGCCTTGATAGAGAATTAAAAGGGGAATAAAAGCTGGGGCAGGCATATATCGCATTAACCCAAATAATGGTTCTAATAATGCCCGAATACTACGAAAACTTCCCATCAGAATTCCTACAGGAATCGCAAATGCGGCGGAGAGTGAAAAGCCAACTCCGACCCGCCACAAACTCGCGATCGTGTCTTGTTGTAGTTCTCCTGTTCCCCACAATCTCTGTGCAGCGATAATCACCGAGTAAGGTGAGGGTAAAAACTTCGGATCGATCGATCCAAAAGTTGTGACACTCCACCATAATATTAGTGGAAAACCGATCGACATACCACTCAGTATCCAATTTAGCGGCTGAGGAATATCTTCGATCAGTCGCCAAAATACCGATGGACGTAAAGACGATCGATTTTCCTGACTCGATGAATCTTGAAGGTCATTATTTTTTGATTTTAGCGGCATAAGCTTTGACAAATCTATCATCAAATATTTTAGTTAAATCTGGTTTAGTCTTCGCTAATCCTACTTCACTTAAAAACGCGCTCATTTTCGTAGCCGCGTATGGTAGTGAAGTCATATCATTACCAGCCTGAAAGGCTTTAAGATTTTCTGCGATAGTAAAGATTCGCGTTCCTTTCTCGTATTCTTTATACTCACTATCACTAACTCCTGCCCTTTTTACTAAAATTTTATTAGCAGCATCAGGATTAGTTTTAATATAGTCTAAAGTCGCAAACCAACTATCGACCACTGCTTGCACTTTATCTGGTCGTTCGTTGATGAATTTTCGACTGAAAACTAAATGATCGGAAATCGAACCAGGAAAATCTTTGGAACTAAATAATTCTCTACTTCCTACCTGTTTTAGGGCTTGAGTGGTAAATGGCGCGAATACAGCTACGCCATCCACTTGTCCGGCAGCAAAAGCAGCAGCAGCCTTACCAGTTTCTAATGGTACGAACTTAATATCTTTGGCAGTTAATCCCGCTTTTTTTAATCCTTGTAATAAGAGAAAATGATCGACCGTACCTTCCTCAGCAGCAATTTTTTTACCTTTGAGATCGGCAACAGATTTGATATTTTTACTAACAATGATTTTATCATTACCTGTCGAGTTGTCGTTAGTTAATACCACCACCTGATCTGCACCCCCAGAGATCGAGGCGATCGTGTCTCCCAATGTTTGACTATTAGCATCTATTCTTTCAGCATTGAGAGCAGAAATTGAATCTAAATAGCCATCAAACCATTTTAAGTCTACCGATACTTTATTCGCATTAAAGATTTTTTGGTCTTGGGAAACTTGCCAAGGAAGCCATCCCGGCCAAGCACTAAAGCCCAATCTAACATCTGCTTTAGCATCGGTAGTGGGAGTACTAGAATCAGGATTAGGTTTGGTATTTGCACCTGGATTGCTACAACTAATCGTCAGAAATAAGGCTAGTGTAAATACTAAAAAAGTAGATACTAAAGATCGGTTTCGCATGAAAATCCTCACTAATTTATTTTGAAGTCATCTAAAAATTGACTGCCTAAATTGTGCTCAGTCAATTTACTAAATCTGCAATTTTTGGCTAGCCTAGCAGCATGGTAAACAAAACTACCAACATTATAGTTAGACAAAATGTATCTAAAAATACAATTTTTATGAGTTTAGCGATCGAATCTAACTATTTTTTAAACGGTTAGCGGTATTATAGGATACTTTTGTTCACCACTTGTAAAAATATTCGATCGACCAGTCCACTTTTTAGATGCAATCTGCTATAATCGGTTCAGAATCATCAAACAAATTAAATATAAGTCAGGATCGCTTCTAGGGTTCCGATCGAACATCATCGATGACTGGTCCGAGAGAAGCAACCGATTGGGAGTATATTTGTACGACTAATTCGGTCACACGGCGGGATAAAAGCCCGGGAGAACCACTTCAGCTTTGCTGTGGCACTCCTTGGCGTATCGATACTACCCAAACTGCGACCAAATTACGTACCCAATCTAGCAAAATTGTGATGACTACTATCGCTCCACATCCCGACATCGATCCCAGCTTGGTACTAGTCGATGAAAAGCTACCAGGTGGCGACTACTGGCACGGCATTATCAAGCGGGGCAATACGCTTCGCATTACTGACTTAGCTGGCTCACATGGGTTGGCTGTGGTTTTCTACAATGCCGACAATCCGATCGAACGGCTGAATGTCGCCGACACAGCCAAAATCCAGTTCAATGCCTTCCTGAAGCAGGGGATGGTGATGTACTCGGATATGGGCAGGATTTTATGCTCGATTACTACTGATACATCTGGCTGTCATGACTTGATTTGCGGGTGCAGTAACGAAACGAGTAATGAAGTAAACTATGGCGATGCGAACTTACGCAACTCTCGCAATAACTTCCTCAAAGCTTTGGGCAAACGGGGCTTAACTCGCAAAGATTTAATGCCGAATATTAATCTATTCAGTCGTGTAGCTGTATCGCCCGACGGGTATCTGCAATACGATCGCACCTGCGAACAGGCGGGAAATTATATCGATTTGCGGGCTGAAATGAATGTACTCGCGATCGTGTCAAATTGTCCCCATGTATTGCATCCGAGTACTGACTACAAGCCGCAACCAATTCAATTAACGATCTGGAAATCGCCAGCTCCCGCTGCTGACGATATTTGTCGAAATGCAAATCCTGAAGTCGTGCGGGGATTTGTCAATACCGATGCGTTATTTGCCCAGGATTAATCGATATTAACCCAAATAAAACCAACATGATTTCTACAATTTCTCATCCCGAACTCGATCCGGCTAATGCTATTTATGATGAGGAGATTCCCGCCCGTCAACCTTGGTCGCGCGTAGTTAAATCCGGCCAGATCCTCCGCATCATCGACCTTCAGGGCAACCAAGCCGTCGATACCTTATTTTATAATGCTCACGATACATCCGAGCGTTATAGTGCGCCGGATACGATCGTGCGTCAAGGCAATATCTTTATTACTACTGGTACTAAGATTATTTCCAATGAAGGGAATGTGATGATGACAGTTACTAATGATACCTGCGGTCGTCATGATACCGTCGGCGGCGCGTGCAGTATGGAAAGCAATTCCGTTCGTTATGGATTGCACAAAAAGCATCTCCACGCCTGTGTCGAAAACTACTTACTAGAACTGAGTAAGTATGAGATGAATAAGCGGGATTTAGTGAGTAATATCAACTTCTATATGAATGTACCCGTCAGTGCAGACGGCAGTTTGGAAATCGTCGATGGTATTTCTGAAGCCGGGAAAATTGTCGAGCTACAAGCTGAGATGGATGTGATGGTATTGATCTCTAATTGTCCCCAGGTAAATAATCCCTGTAATGCCTACAATCCTACCCCAATTCGATTGGTAATTTGGGATGCCCCAAACCATCCGTAGGTTGGGTTTCACATTCATTCAACCCAACAACATTAACTTAACGTGAGTTTGAGATAAGGATTTCCGTTTAATTACTCCTAGCTTCGTTTCCGTACCGCCCTCAAATGAATTTAGGGCTAATAGCAAAAGTTCTATGAAGAGAACTGCATAATTTTACGCAGTCCATTTCAATGGACTTTTGCTACTAATCCGTTGGCGTAACCTATCGAATATACTTGTAGTTCAGGGCTGTGTTAAAACGGAGCAGATCGATAATCCATATCCAAAAATCCATACATCATGCTCGATCGAATCCTGATTGCCAATCGCGGCGAAATCGCCTGTAGAATTATTCGGACTCTCGACAGTTTGAATATCCAATCGATCGCCGTATATTCTGAGATCGATCGCCATGCACCGCATGTAAATATGGCAACCGAATCATTTTGTATTGGTAAAGCTACCGCTGCCGAAAGTTATTTACAAGCCGATCGGATCTTACAAATCGCCCAAGAAAATCGCGTCCAAGCTATCCATCCCGGCTATGGTTTCTTAAGTGAAAATGATAACTTTGCGACAGCTTGTGAAGCCGCCCAGATTGCTTTTATCGGTCCGACACCAGCCCAAATCAAACAATTTGGACTCAAACATACAGCCCGATCGATTGCGGCTGAGAATGGCATTCCGATGTTAATTGGCAGTGACTTACTCCAGAGTCAAGCCCAAGCAGAAACGATCGCGTCCCAAATTGGCTATCCCGTCATGCTCAAAAGTACGGCTGGCGGGGGCGGGATTGGGATGGAAATCTGTCGAGATAGTAGCAGTTTAGCAGCAGCATTCGATCGAGTCGATCGCTTGAGCAAGCAGAATTTTAGTCAAGGTGGTATTTTCCTAGAGCGTTATTTACCCCGCGCGCGACATGTTGAAGTTCAAATCTTTGGTGATGGTAACGGGAATGTCGTTGCTTTGGGCGAACGTGATTGTTCGCTCCAACGGCGCAATCAAAAAGTAGTCGAAGAAACACCCGCACCAGGTATCGATGAAAATCTGCGATCTCAACTATATTTAGCCGCAGTTAAATTGGGCAAAGCTGTCAACTATCGCTCGGCTGGTACCGTAGAATTTATCGTCGATGCCGATAGTCAAGACTTCTACTTTTTGGAAGTAAATACTCGCCTCCAAGTCGAACATGGCGTGACCGAATTAGTTAGTGGTATCGATCTGGTTGAATGGATGATCCGGCTAGCAGCAGGAGCAGATCTCGATTTAGCCAACTACAACTATCAACCACAAGGACATGCAATCCAAGTCCGCATCTACGCCGAAGATCCTCATCACAATTTCCAGCCGAGTGCTGGCTTGCTGACAGCGGTGAGTTTCCCTGAATATGTACGCGTCGAT
>JBBRVB010000038.1:0-17304 GCA_038247275.1 Chroococcales cyanobacterium | reverse complement strand
TGGAAACTCGGGGTATGCACCAACCGTTCCAAATCGCATGTCGTAGAATTCCTACTCGTTAGGGATATCAATTGAATGGAAACATTCAAGGTCGGATGTTTATTCAACCCAGTTTCATATTCCTACTCGTTAGGGATATCAATTGAATGGAAACTAGCAGCGGCTTCCTGTTCTACTAGTTGTGCTAGATTCCTACTCGTTAGGGATATCAATTGAATGGAAACAGGTTCGTAATCACAGCATAGCTCAATACGGCTTGCTGATTCCTACTCGTTAGGGATATCAATTGAATGGAAACATCTAGTTGGCATAGGTAGGTATGTACGGCATCCTACCTGAACTAAACCCAAATGCAAATCTTTTTATAATCAAGTAGTAATATTTGTCGCCTTACGGGGAAAGCTACATGATGTACAGCTAAAAATACGATCGATGTATATCAACCAACGTAGTCAGCTAGTTCGGAATGTTGCCCTTGCCGCTGCCAATGGCAGTATTACTTTAATCATCCTGCTCATTGCCCCTTTGGGACTTACCGCTGTAATTATCAATACCATCCTGATTACCCTTTCCACCTTCGTTACGGCTACCGCTCGCGATCGCATCATTAAATATCTCCAACCAGATCGAGAACCCAGAACAGCATCCTTCCAGCCACTAGCTGAAGATCCAGAAACCGCCCATCTCAATAGCCGGGAAAATCACAGCACATTACGTCGCTAATGCGTACTCTCTACCTCTCCTTGCAAGGTTGCTACCTCTCATTAGAGCAGGAGCAACTGATTATCCAACGTCAGAAAATCGAAATTCAGCGAGTGCAACTCCCATTGACCGAACAGATTCTGGTTTTTGGCAATAGTCAAATCACCACACCCGCTATTCGCGCCTGTTTGCAACGGGATATCCCAATCGCATATCTTTCTAGGCTGGGATTTTGTTATGGTCGAACCCTTTCGATCGAACGTGGCTATCGCCAACTTGCCCGTTACCAACAAGATCTCAGTGCCATAGATCGGCTAATTGTCGCCCGAAAAATTGTCCAAGCCAAAATTCAAAACTCTCGGACTTTACTCCTGCGTCAACAACGCAAAAATTCCATTTCTGAACTGGCGGCTTCGCTCGAACGACTTCAGCATTTAGCTATCCAAGTATTACAGGTAGAGGCGATCGACAAACTGATGGGTTTAGAAGGGCTTGCCGCTGCTGTCTATTTCGATGCCTTTGGTCGTTGCCTCCAAAATCCAGACTTTACCTTTATCGCCCGCAGCCGCCGTCCCCCTGGAAATCCCATCAATGCCATGCTGAGTTTTGGCTATCAAGTGATTTGGAATCACCTACTGACTCTGATCGAACTGCAAGGACTCGATCCCTACTCAGGCTGTCTCCACCAAACATCCGATCGTCATGCTGCGCTAGTTTCCGATCTGATCGAAGAATTCCGCACCCCGATCGTCGATTCTTTGGTACTATACCTCACCAATCGTCGCTCGATCGCAGCCGCCACAGACTTTGAATATCGCGATGGCGGCTGTTTCCTGAACGAATCGGGTCGGAAAAAATACCTGACAGCTTTTCTCCAGCGAATGTCCGAAGAAATTCCGACCGCAGGACAACCCCGTTGGGACTTACTCAATCGCCAAGTCAAAAAATACAAGCAATTTGTCTATCAACCAACCTATAGTTACGAACCATATCTAACTCGTTAACTATGCTATTTTATGTAGTTACTTACGACGTACCCTGCGACAAACGCCGTCGCAAAATTGCCAAGCTCCTCGAAGGTTACGGACAAAGAGTACAGTACAGCGTTTTTGAATGCGTTTTAGCCGACCATAAATATCAAGAACTCAAACAGCGACTCAAAAAAAGAGTAAAATTACCTGAAGATTCCGTGCGTTTTTATCCACTTTCTAGTCATACCCGCCCGAATATTGAAGCTTGGGGTGATGAAGAAATAGTCACAGCAGCTACATCAGTTGTAGTTTAATATCTCAACAACAGCGCGTTTTCGTAACAGCAAGCGATCGATGTCTTGTCCTAATGTCTTAATCATTTTTTCTTCGTCACCCATCCCCGTGTCTCATAGACCTGGCATGTCTACTAAGGCAATTTGGCCGATATCTACATTGGGGAAAGAACAGACGATCTTAACTTCTCGGACTACCAATTCCCTAGCATTAGTGGGGCTAAACAATTTCCTCAACAAAGTTTGCCTTATGACTAAATATGAAGATGGGTATCCTGATTCATAGTCCTAGTTTTTTCTTGGAAGTTTCCAGCCATATTAATGGGCCAATATCAAGTGGCTATTTTTTGGAACATCCCAATTTTTGAGTGAATTCGTATGATGTCAAATTACAGTAAAAGATTGGTAGTTTTCTTAATGCAAGAAATAGAAATATTAAAGTACAAAACAACGATTGTCACAAAACACAGATATCTTTATCATTCAACAATCTGAATTGTATTTGTTCGAGCTGGTTTCTGATGCTTAATCATCGATTCTCCTTTAGGAGAGGCTACGCCAACGAAACAACATTTGACACTTCCGACACCGCCCAGACTCCCATTCCGCCGGAATCGGCAAATGCACCTCACAATTCGGGCACTTGTACAGCAACCGCAATTGATGCTTCTCGCAAGCAGCAGTAGAGTGCAACTGCCACCACATCCGATGGCAAGGCACCTCATCATAGCAAGCACAACAGAGACGGATAATTCGGACATTAATCGGTTCACCTTTTGGCGGAAACATCAGCAACAACCGATCCCCATCGATTCCCATCACTTTCCCCAACTGATCCAACTGCTTCAAGGTGGGGAATGGATTCAAGTAAAACTTCTCCCACCGAGACATTGCCGTACCCAATCGCAACTGTCGGCTCAAACTGCCGATCGACGACAAATTCACCACCTCCTGACGCTTCCATCGACCGAGATAATGGCTGATGCTCTCCTCTTCATAATGCTGGAGCGCGATACTGAAATATTCCGCTGTTGAATCGGTCATCATTACCTCTCGATCGAAAATAGTCAGCTTCTACCTATTATTTAGCCCAATCCAACTTGTGGTGCCTGAACTGTCGTTAATAACTTGGAAATATTATTAGCATTTATTTCAATATGTGGATTATCTAAATGCCAAATTGCAATTTGCTTGAGCAAATCGTAAAGAGGTTGAATTTGACCATCAGATAATTCATTCAAATTTTTTACAATTGCATTATCTGTTACCAGACCCATTGGCTTAGACCAACCTAACTTCTCTTCCCACTTTTCAATGACAGTTGCTGTTTGACTTGCAGACAAAACACTTAGCTTGTGATGGTTCAGAAAGGTATTATGAATCGGCAAATACCTCTTTCTATGTTTAGCATCGAGTATTTCATCTAATCTGCTCGTTCCGCACAAAATCACTGAGATTTCACATTTTTCTGAGATCCTCATCAATTCATTCAATCCAGAAAACAGTAACAAATCTGCATAGTTGACAATCAGGATTTTGACACCGCATTTTTTAATCGTCGCCCACGTTCTCAATCGTAGATCTCTAGGATTACCACAACTAACCGGATTAGCCAGAAAATCTAGGATTGAGAGGAATACATTCTTGCCATTACCTGGATCGTCAATCTCGATATAAGCAACAGGTGCAGGCATCCGAATCAAATCCCCACGCCGTCTTGTCTGTTGGTTCGTATAATAATTTAACGCCTTAAATAAACCCAATCGATCGACTGTCATAATTCGTCCGCAAGTACGACGATCTCGCCAGTTATTCAAGCAAGTAAATAAAGTTTCATCTCTGCTCACTCCAACGTATGGATCGATCGTGCCAATTCGCTCTACTTCCGCCTGTCTATCCGGCTGTCGAATTGGCTCTTTCCAAGTTTCTGGACTCTGCCGATCGGTAGAACGGTTCGTGATGGAGGGATCGGGAACGCTAGCAAGGTGGGTTTGACTCATGTTTATTACCAATCATCATCATTTACAGGATCGGAACTATTGACGACGAATAATGCAGGTTGAATAATTCGTTGTGGTGATGCTTGGGGCGTTACTTGACCAATAATCGCCGCTCGATCTGCTGCTATTGCTTTAGATTTTAAAGGAATAGCAGCAGTTTTGGTATCTTTGGGAGATATTGTTGCCGAATCCGTAGCCTCAACTTCGGATAATGTCGATCGATCTGCTGTTTCATTCTCAATGGCTTCCGCAGGTGCTAACAAAGCTTTGCCTAATTCATACCGCTCAGGGGTTTGCGCGACAATGCGTTGATGCTCGTCTTTTCGATTTTGAAGAGTCTTTGCTTTTCCTTTACCTCTCTTCTTCTGATTCATCTCACGGACTTTCTCATTAGAAAAATTATTCAAGTCTCGTTGTTGAGCCAAAATTGAAGTCTGGTCGATCGCTTTACCTTCTTTTCGGATTTGTTTTTCCCGCTCTTTCCATTCTCGCAACGAGAGGCGAGATTCAGACAAATCTCTAGAGGAAATAATGCCTAAAAACTTTGACGGTCGATCGTCTTGTTCGAGAGTATAAACTAGTAACTTGATAATATTGCTCGGATCGTACCTGAGCGTCACCTTACCATCATACTTGGCTAAGAAATCGATGTTTTTGTCATATCGCTGATAGCCTTGTCCATCACGGATGAATCCCGCACCATAAATCAAATTTTCAAATACAACACACCCATGTTCTTGAACCGTTCGTTCTTCTTCTTTCATCAGACAAACATCTAACTTTCGCTCGTCTGTAATTAGTCGAGGCTTTTCTCCTGGCATCCCATTCCACCAGCGTTGCAGACAGGTTTGATTTTTGATTCTTGGATACAAATGCTGATTTACATGGTCAACAAAATACCGTACTAATTTCCGATCGTACTCCTCATAAATCATGCAGGCATATTTCTCCGCGTTCGCTGGACGCTCTTTGATGCTGCCACCCTTATAGCCTGGAAGTATTGAAGAGACCTCATTCTTAATTCCACAAAAAGAACTTTCTACGATGCCACCCTGCTCCTTATGTAATCGCAGCCGTAGCTTAAATCCTAACTCCATCGCAACTCTTCTTAGATGCCCCGACTTAAATTCCTTCGCTCGATCGGTCACAATATATTCTGGTAATCCGCAAACTTCCCATTCCTTTTGAAGTTCATACTCAGATCCATAATGTTTGGGCAAAATAGCATGGCGTAAAGCTAGAGCCACCTCATGAGAACCTGCGGCCATAAAGCTAATGTAGTAGCCCATGATGCAACTGGAATAGCTATCGATTACCGAAGTGATCCAGACACTACCCAGCATTTTACCGTCAGTATCTACCAGCAGATTGTCCAATTTAGTATGGTCAATTTGCCAAACTTGGTTGCTTCGTTCGACAACAATATCTTCTGGCTGTTTATCCTTATCGATCGTTTTGATGACAATCCCTGGCCCTTGTCCTGGATTGCGCTTTTCCTTTTTCTGCTCCACTAGAGGATTGAGAATTCCATATACAAATCCGATCGATGGATATTCGCCCTCGGCTAGTCCTAGCTCTAATACTGCATGAGCCTTAACTTGATTGAATGTCTGGCTGCGATTCATTCTGCGCCCGTTTCTATTTCCCCGCTTGTAGGTCGTGAGAATGAAGTCAGTCCACTCAGCAACACTTTTCCCTTGCCACTGCTTAGATCCTCTCTTCTCGCCTGCATCAGTACGTGTAACTCTGACTAATGAGGCTAATCCTTCTCGTTCAACTCGTTCTAGTAGCCGTGTCACCGATCGGGGATGCACTTCTAATCGATCGGCCCAGAGTTTGATTTTCTCACTACGTTTGTGTGTCGGAGCTTGTTTAATATCCTCGACTGCCTGGACGCGCCGCATTATTTTCTGTCGATCGTCTAAATCTGCTAACAGACTCTCAAGAATGATTCGCTCCTGCGGAACGGTTGGAGCCAGAGGAGTAGCATCGCTTCCTATGGAATGCTGCTCGACTGAAGTTGGTTCTGTACTATAATCTACATTCTGTATTCCTGGCGTATGTGGTGATGACATAGCTATTTGCAGAGAAAAGGCATTTATCTATGTTAGGACATTTCCATCGCTTTTTAGAAAAAGGCAAATATCTATTTAATTTTCTAAGTATAAAAAAAGAGAATGTTAATCGCTACAATCTCACACAGGCTTAATTTTCAGCCATTATTTACGCCGTGACAGTAATTATGGAAGATGGACAAATATCTCTGTAATGTACAACGATCGAATAGAACCCCTCAATTCCCAGTGAAGTTAGGGGTTCTACTCGATTTATGGCATTGTAACTACCGATTTTGCTTAACACTTTGAGGTGGTGCGGGGGAGATGCTGGGAGCCACGGGTGCAGTTTTCGGTGCCGTAGGCGCAGGAGCACCCAAATCGGGCGAGATCGTGACCTTGGGCGGTTGGGTGGCTTGAACGAGTTGCTTGATTTGATCCTTATACTCAGGTGGTGCCAGAGCTACCGCTGCATTCATCAGCGACTGTGCCTCAGTCAGATTGCCCATCTGTTTGAAGACCAAAGCCTTTGCCAAGACGGGGCGAAAATCTGCTTTATTCGCTTCGATCTCAGCATCATAGATTCCTAGTGCATCAGCATTCCGCTGTTGGGTCAGATAAATCTGAGCCAGTAGCAATTTGAGCGGGGTAGCATCGGTGGTTGCCGTCACCGTCTTCAATGCAGCTTGGACGGCACCCAGAGCTGCTTCAGGGCGTTTGGCATCGAGCAGCAAACTGACTAGTCCCTGGAGGGCGTTGATGTTTTGGGGTGCAATTGCGAGGGCAGTCCGATAACTAGTCGTTGCCCCCTCGCGATCGCCCAAATACTGCTTAGTTTGAGCCAAAAGCACCGTGTAGTCTGGGATCTGGGGATTGAGTGCCGCAATTTTTTCAAGTGGTAATAAGCTACCTTTGACATCACCCAATTGCAATGTAGCATCGAGTAAGCCTTTGAGGGCAACTTGATTGTCTGGTTCTTTTTGCAATACTTGAGTGTATCCTTGTGCCTGCGCTTGAATTTGACTGGCTTGGGCGGTGGATAGGCTATTTGGTTCTGTGGCGACTGCGGTACCGCCATCGAGCACCAAATTAAAGAGCGGAAGTAGCGAAAATCCAGTCAGAGCCAGTAAAGACACAGCGATAACTAGATTGATGACCCAGCGATGACGATTTAACACAAACTCCTCTCAATGATGGACGATTGGTACCGATCTTATTACAAAACTGACCGTTTGAAACAACTCTCAACTGTCAACTATCGATCATGGCTCGATAAAAGTATCGACATTCCCGTCCGGTTGCAGTATCACCCGAATTTTTTGGTCGCTACTACCAGCGGCGGCTGGAGAAATCAGCTTTTGTCCGGCTTTGATAAATTTAGTTTGCTGAAGATAAGTGGTGGCGGCGGCTCCCTGGGGGGTTACACTCTGCACGGTACCACTTTTGCCGCTAACTTGGAGCACATACTGGAGCGCATTGGTTTGGGAATTAGTCGCTTTCCACTTGCCTTGAAAGTAACGTTTGGCTTCCTTAAGGAAAGGATTTTCCATTGAATCGTTGCCAAAACCCTCAGCATTAGATTGTAAAGGTTGGTTGGGAATGACCGGCGTTGGTGCCTCGACTGATGCTGGGTTATTTTGGTTGGGATCGATGAGGTTGGGATTGGTGGGTACTGGTGTAAATGGTTCAACAGGTGGCGGTGTCTCACTGGCTGGAATTGGCTGGAGAACGGTTTGCTGGGGTTTAGTTGATGGTGACGGTTGAACTGTTGGAACGATTTTCTTGGGATTAGATCGAGTGGCGGGATCGATGCGACCTAATTCGTCTAGTCCCGAGCGATTGAAGGGGATGGGGGTCGCCGGAGTTGAGACGATCGGTTGTCTGACTGGTGGTATTAACATCGGCTGGTTGGACAGCGATACCTTACTGGAAGTGCCAGTATCGATCGGGAGTTGGCCGATTTTAGGAGTAGTTTGACTGTTACCTGCGGGTGTCTTGGCTACCCGATTAGGTTTTACCGAGCTGGTTGATGTCGTCGTGGTCGCACCTGGTAATTGGGAAGTGAGGGGATTGGGGGCGATTGCTGAGTTCAGATTGCCTGGGGTCGTTGGTACTTGTCCCAATCCCACGATCGCATCTGGCAATGGTGCGATGCTGAGCTTGCCTAGATCTTGAGGAATTGGGATTTTAGTTGGATCTAGTGGGTTGGTAGTTGGTGGCGGTTGGATTGGTTGCTGTTGCCAAGGGGTAGGTACACCAGTTGTCGGAATATTTAGATCGGATTTTGTCGGTGCGGCTCCTGGTGTAGTGGCGACGGTAGTTTTTTCGGTGCCGGCGAGGTTGGGTATTTTGACTGTATTCGCCGCATCCTTGAGGGGATTGGGATTGGGATCGAGGAGGAGTAGTGGTATCCCAACGGCAATTGCCGCAGCTACCGCCCAGGGAATCCCGGACATAAATGATGCCGAACGTCGGGGGGCACGATCGTAAGCTCGACCGACTGCCGTTGGTTGCTGAGTTGGGATTCTGGGTAAATTTGGCAGATGCGATCGAGTAGCATCGCTTGGACCTGTGGTTTGAGATCGATCTGCATCGCGGATCGCAGTGCGACTGAGCATATTAGGTCGATCGAGGCTAGTTACATGCTCGGCTGCATATTCATCCAATACCGCAGCTAAATCGAACAGTTGGATTGCGGAAAGTGTGAGCTTGTCCCCAGATGTTGGCGTTGCCAAATCACCTAAAAATAAGTAGTGGTCGAGCGATCTCTCGCTGGCACCGGTGAGATATGGCGTGGTGGATGACGGCTCAGATCGCTCTACAATGTTCCCGACTGGATTTGGAGTGCTGTGAGCTGCCGCACGCGGATCGGGATGGTTGCGATTGCGCCACCGCCGACCTAATAAGTTGGCAATACTCGGCTTCGGATCGTCAAATCTGGTGGCATCGTTAGCTGCTGGCGATGGCGGTAAGCTACTTCGTAATCCCGGCAGATTTCTGATAATTCCGGATCGCGACGATTGGCGATCGTCACGGGGATCGATCCTGTCGCTAGGCGGTGGACTCATCGGATCGATCGCTACTGTCGATGGATCTGCTGGTGTGCCCAGATCTGTAGTCAGGGTCGGAAATTTGGCGACTAGCTCGGCAACGTATGTATTGATGCTGTGGTGGAGAGCATCAAGTTGGTGTGGGTGTCCCGGCAAAGTAATCCGATCGAGATCTCCCAATTCTGATGCTAGTTCCAGGATAAAATCAATTGGATTGGCAAGCTGCTCTGAGTTGTGCGATCGTGCTGCGGCTTGGCTGGAGACAATCAGTGTGCAAGTTGGGGCAGTATATGTGCGAGTAGTCAAATGATTTGATTCCATAAGGATGCTCGATCGGAATGAATATAAATTAGTTTAATTTGAACTGGATGAAACGATCGTGCTGTGAGATCGTTTTAATAATGCGACCCATAATCGTTGATGTCCATTCGGACTACCATAAAATAACAATCCGACTAATAAGTTCAGGGCAGTAACAGTAAGTGCTTCAAAAGATTCATTGGTGTCTCGTCCGAGTCGAGCTTGATACATTGTAATGAAATTACCGATGTAATCTGCGAGTACTGGCGATTGAAGTGGTAATTGGTCGGATTGGACGGTTTGTTGCCAATAATTGAGATTGCGTCGAATTAGGTCTTGATGCATTTGCGCCAAATAATTAACAATCACCACCAAGGCGCGGATCTGGGGGATGTTCAACTCAGGAGAGTGCCCACGCTGACGATCGACAGACCATTGAGCAATCCAGTCTGAGACTAACGGTTCTAGTTGCAAATCTTGAGCGATTTGCTGCATTTGTAGCCGATCCAGGGGCACCAGTGCGGCTAGGGCGATCGTGATGGCATCCAGCTCTGCGGTAATCCGCTCCAGTTGGGATGAGTCGAGCTTTGATGTCAGTAATAAGTCATCCAACTTAGGGGTTGATGCAGGCATCGTTTCGCAAGAAAACATAGGACTAGAGACAGATTCGAGCAGCCAGTTCGCAATCGCAACTTAGATCGATTGGTACCAAATTTCGGCAGTGCCCGATGCTCACATTGAAGTATTTGAGATGGTAAATGTTTCGCGATCTCGATCGCCATCGATTCGGTCGGGATGCGAGACCTAACTTCACCTGTGATGCTAGTAATTGTACCATAGCGTCTGATAGGCAAATGTCGATCCACTCGTTCGCAAGAATCCACATCAGCACGCTTGCTTTTGGTAGAATGGATCTATAAAAATGTCCACCACTAACTAAATTGTGACATCAAAAGTAACAGCGATCCGACCTGTCGTGGGTTGAATTTGCCGATATCCATTGACCGCTACTGATGTGCTGTCGATTCAGCAACTAGTCAGCGATCGCCGATCTCGCAGCACCTGTCGATCCAGCAACCTACTAGTGGACAATCGCGGTGACTTTTTCTAAAATAGAGCAAATTAACATGCCCGATAGCTGTCAGTGTCTTCAGCCCGATTGTGTAGTGTCATCGACAACGAGCAATCGCCGTCAATTTCTGCGCCATTTGATTGGTGCAGGGGTGCTGACGACAGTTAGTACGATCGCGCCTGCGGCTGCTAGAGCTGAAAAAAAAGTCCCCAAAGCCTTAGTGCTCAGTTGTATCGACTATCGAATTTTGGAAGCAGAACGCTATTTTCTATCATTACAAAATTTGAGTGGACAATACGACTTTACGGCACTAGCAGGGGCTTCGCTAGCGTTGAGTGGAATGCCACATCAGTGTGATGCCGAAGCATTTTGGGATCAGTTGGATATCTCGTATCGACTCCATCAGATTAAAAAAGTGTTGATTCTCGATCACCAAGACTGTGCCGTCTACAAGTACAAGATCGACCCGAGCTTGGCTGACAACCCCGAATTGGAACTCACCACCCATACCGAATATCTCAGCCGTGCCTATTGGGCAATCCGCGAACGTTACCCAGATCTCAATATCGAACTCTACTTTGTCAATCTTAATACTGATGTCAAGCAGATCTCGCCATTAGCTAAAGCCTAATTGAGACGGATGCGGTCAACATCGGGTAAATGTTAATTCCCCGCATAAATATGGCAATAATAAAACTGAAGCTACACTAGAAGATAGCTAGTCAATGCCAAGTCGATCGATCGACTCATTCTAAAATCCAGACACTCAGCCTCAGGTGCAGGTAAAGGACACACAAAAATATATGGAAAACAGTTCCCGGGTTAAGTCGAAGCGCTTTTATAAGTCATTATGGCAATTAGCGGCTGGCTTGCCGATCGCTTTAGGAATTGTCTGGGGTAATCCAGTTCTTGCCCAAGCCGATCCAAACAAGATCTTCTATGGAGAACTACTCAAAGAGGTCGATCGCGGGGTAGTATCGAAACTAGAACTCGATCCAGCCGCAAAAGTCGCCAAAGTCACCATCGCCGATGCCACCGCACCGGGCAAATTTCGGATCAAAGAAGCCGACTTGCTAGATGATAATACGGAATTGTATAATAAGCTCACCGCCAAGAATGTTGAATGGAGCGTTCAGAAGTCGGCTGACAAGAATGCTATTTTGCCACTACTAGGTAATGTCTTACTGTTAATTTTGGTGATTACCGCCTTGTCTGCGATTATCCGTCGATCGGGTAGTGCTGGCGGACAAGCACTCAACTTCGGCAAATCCCGCGCCCGCTTTCAATTGCAAGCAAAAACGGGCGTGATGTTTGAGGATGTCGCCGGCATTGAAGAAGCTAAAGAAGAACTCCAAGAAATCGTCACTTTCCTGCAAGAACCAGAGCGGTTTACGTCCGTTGGTGCCAAGATTCCCAAAGGTGTATTGCTGGTCGGATCGCCAGGAACGGGGAAGACTCTAATGGCCAAAGCGATCGCCGGCGAGGCTGGCGTACCCTTTTTTAGTATTTCCGGTTCGGAATTCGTCGAAATGTTCGTCGGTGTGGGGGCTTCCCGCGTCCGCGATCTATTTAAAAAAGCCAAAGAAAATGCACCCTGCTTGATCTTCATCGATGAAATCGATGCAGTCGGTCGTCAACGGGGCGTAGGCATCGGCGGCGGCAACGACGAGCGCGAACAGACCCTCAATCAACTCCTCACCGAGATGGACGGATTTGAGGGCAATAACGGGGTGATTATCATTGCCGCGACTAACCGTCCCGACGTACTTGATGCCGCCCTCTTGCGTCCCGGTCGATTCGATCGACAGGTGCAGGTAGATCCACCAGACTACAAAGGACGCTTGGCAATTTTACAGGTGCATATTCGGGACAAAAAAATCGATCCCGAACTCTCACTCGAATCAGTAGCGCGCCGCACACCTGGATTTACCGGGGCAGATTTAGCCAACTTACTCAACGAGGCGGCAATTTTTACCGCCCGTCGCCATAAAGAAGCGATCACTATTACCGAAATCGATGATGCGATCGATCGGGTAGTTGCGGGGATGGAAGGTCGTTCGCTCTCTGATGGCAAAGGGCGGCGGTTGATCGCTTACCATGAGATCGGTCACGCTTTAGTCGGCGCAATTCTCAATTACAATTTGCTCCAGAAGGTCACGATCCTCCCACGCGGTCGATCGAAGGGTTCGGCTTGGTACCTACCGAATGAAGAGCAGGGGCTGATCTCCCGCTCGGAATTCTTAACCGATATTGCGGTGACAATGGGCGGACGTGCCGCCGAAGAAGTGATTTTCGGTCACGATGAAGTCACCGCCGGTGCCAGCGGTGATATCGAGGCAGTGACGCGGACAGCCCGGAATATGATCGTCCGGTTTGGGATGTCTAGTCTCGGACAGTTTTCCCTCGATGCGGATGGTGATTATTCGGAGGAAGTTGCCGCCAAGATCGATCGTGAGATCCGCGAATTGATCGAGGCTGGACATCGGACAGCAGTAGAAATCATCAGCAACAATCGGGAGCTAGTCAACATTCTCACCGACTTGTTACTCGATCGTGAAACGATCGATGGCGAAGAGTTTCGCAAAATTGTCGAGCGCGAAACCAGTCGTCAAGCGCAAACTCAGCCGAAGCCAGCTTTAGCCGCTTAGGTAGAGATTAAGTTATTACACCGCCCTACTCACACCGAGTCAGGCGGTTTTTTGCGATCTAAACTAGCTCACTGCCAAAATTGGGTACTCTAAATTGTCAGCGCAATTATGCTAACCAATCTCCGACTTTTGTCGGATACGCATCCATCGATCGCTAGGCTATGATTGACTCAAAGCATCATCAGATCGGCAATCCACATCAAAATTAGAGATTGCTAAATTATTAACCAAGAACAGGGATTTGCTGGGATGGTTGCATCCGATCGCATCCCCATTCCAAGTACCCAACTATTAATTAGTGTTAATTAATTTAAATATCCCCTAACCTAACGAAAATGATCAGTGAGAGATTGACAAAATCCAATATCTTTGAGCTAGATGACAATAACATAATTGAAAAATTTGTTCAAGGTAGCAACCAACTTTTAGCTAGTACCAATCTTCGCCTGGAAGTAAATGGTGCATTGTCACAATTATTGGCAAGAAACGGCGATCCAATCGCTATTATGTATCTACACAATCAGCCACGAACAGTCATTGTTAAACATAGTTCGCCATTTTTAGAATTAATCGATCGACTGCTGATCGAGCGAGATTTTGTAATGTTTGGCGATGCCAGTCGGGTCGGTTTTACCGAATACAAACATTATGTAACGCCTGCTGGGTATCGGATCTGGAATACCGATCCAGCAATCCTCTGGAAAAAATGGTGGCCGACAGAAAGATTTCAAGATAAACAGCGGTTTAACATGGATATCTTGGTTAGCTTTAAAAATAACTGGTATCCCGTTCAAAATATTGTTGTTAGTGCAGGGACTTTCACGATTAAAACGATTGCCGGTCAACTCGTACTTAAGCGTGATGATAAAGTGCTGTGGTTGGCTCAAATCATGCAGGAAAATATGCGGATAACTGCCGATCTTCAGCCAAAGATCGCCAGCTCCGAACAGGATAGTGAGCCGAGATCCGAAGCTCAAGTGAAAATTGGATTTGAAATACAGCCATCGGTAAATTTAGTTAAAAAAATTCAGCAAAAACAACTAGAGATTAATCCAGACCAATCCTGGTCGATGATTAAACAACTAGAGCAGAAACTTCAGGCTCAAATCAAATCAAATAGAGAACTCAGTGATAAGTTCAACCATCTCGAAAGCCGCGCGATCGTTGCCGAGCAGCGGTTACAAATTATCTATCGGTATCTCGAAGAAATTGGTGTCGAGCCGCGTGATATTTATAGCGGTAACCAGAAAGCCGTTCGTTCAGTTGAAAGTTGACAGTTTACTCACCTGCATGATAGGAACTGCGGACTAGCGGAGCCGATCGAACATGACTAAATCCTAGCTCAGTCGCGATCGATCCCAACCGATCGAACTCAGCGGGAGTCCAGTACTTAACCACCGGCAGGTGTGCGAGTGAGGGTCGCATGTACTGTCCCAATGTGATCCGATCGCAATCGATCGATCGGAGATCCTGCAATGTTGCGATGATTTCGGCCTCGGTTTCACCATGCCCCAACATTAGCCCCGATTTGGTGGGAATAGTTGGATCTAAGGTCTTAACGTGGCTGAGGACATCCAGAGATCGCTGGTATTTTGCCCCCCGGCGCACGCGATCTTGAAGTCTGGCGACTGTTTCGACATTATGGTTGTAACAAGCTGGTTTAACGCCAACTACAGTGGCGATCCGCGATCGTTGCTGGTGTTGGGCATCAAGACCACTCCAAAAATCTGGGGTCAGCACTTCGACCTGAGTAGTGGAATTTACTGTGCGAATTGCGGCGATCGTTTCGACAAATACACCCGCCCCACCATCATCGAGATCGTCTCGGGCTACGGCGGTGAGCACCACATAATTGAGTCCGAGGAGTCCGACAGCTTCAGCGACCTTCTGCGCTTCGAGGGGGTCGAGGGGCATCGGTGCGTGTCCTTTATCCACCTGACAAAAACCACAACTACGCGTGCAAGTCGGTCCCATCAGCAGAAAACTCGCAGTTTTTTGAGAGTAGCACTCACCGCGATTGGGACAGCGACCTTCCTCGCAGATAGTATGGATTTGACGCTGTTTGACGATCTGCTGGACGGTGGAAAGTTCGCTAGCGGTACCGATCGATCGCCGCAACCAAATTGGTAAAGATTGAACTTCAGCGCGCCAACGTGCTAAATCTGCGGAAGATGAGGGCATACTTTAGAGATAAGGGTGTAGAGGTAAGGGGTGAGGGTAAAAGGTGTTTGCCCTGACTGCCAAAGACGATCGGTTTTAACTTTGCTGCGACTAGTTCGACACTAATACTCGATGAGCGATCGCCACAGATCGAATTATCGAGGATAAGTCGATCGATGTTACCCTTGAATTTTAACAATTCTCCACTGTTCGAGAGAAACGTTTAAGGATTGGAACTCGGCATTTTCTCAAAATTCGATCGATTTACACTGAAACTGAGTCGAACCATCTGAATTAAGGGATAGGAGTAACGACAAGCAACAACACCTAAGTTCATTAAAAGACAATAAGGAGTAAAGTGTGGCAACTAGCAAAATCTTAGTCATCGATGATAGTCGCGTAATTCGGAAGACAATTCGGGATATGCTGCCTGAAGGCGATTTTGAAATAATTGAAGCAAAAGATGGGCTGGAAGGAATCGACTTCGTTCAAAAAGAGCATCCCACGCTGATTATGTTAGATTTTATCCTCCCAAAAATGAGCGGGTGGGAAGTATTTCAGCAGATCCAGGCGCACCCAGAATTTCAGAAAATTCCTTTGGTCTTGATGTCAGGGAAAAAAGAAGAGGTCACTAGCAAGATTTCCGAACCGTTTGAGTATTTTGAGTTTATTGAAAAACCATTCGATCGCGTCGTCCTGTCCGAAGCAATTCGGGTCGCAATGACCAAAGCCCGCAAAGTTCGTCCCCGTATCGCCGAGCTACCTGGATTTGTCTCGGTACCAGTTGAAGACCGCGCTAGCAACGGTGAAGTCGCACAGTTGCAAGTCCAACTCGATCGCGCCTACGAGCGGATTGCCACGATCGAAACCACTGCTCATACCCAGATCCAACAGCTCCAAGCCCAACTCTCCACAGCCGAGCAAGCTCAACAGCTCCAGCTTCATGAATTAATTACTAGATTTGAGGATCTCCAACACAATCATGATACCGAGCGTCAAGACTCGATCGAGAAAGTTATCAAACTGGAAACCGAAGTTGACACCCTCAAACGACAATTAGGTCAATTGATCGTACTAATTAAAAAGAAATTAACCTAAATTTTATTAATTATTAATATTAACTTATCTCTCGTCTGCCTTCTAGAGCGCGGGCGAGGGTGATTTCATCGGCATATTCGAGATCGCCCCCCATCGGGATGCCAAAGGCGATCCGGGTAACTTTGGTCAGTGGTGCGATCAGTCGTCCGAGATATAAAGTCGTAGTCTCGCCTTCGACGGTCGGACTGACAGCGACGATTACTTCTCGAACATCTTGCTTATCGATCCGCTGCAAGAGCGAAGAAATATTTAATTGCTCGGGGCCAATCCCGTCCATTGGTGAGATGACACCGCCGAGCACATGGTACTTGCCACTAAATTCGCGCGTTCTTTCTAAGGCAATCACATCGCGAGAATCAGCAACGACGCAGATTGTTTGCGGATCGCGCTGGGAATTGCGACAGATATCACAAGTTGGCTCGGCGGAGAGGTGAAAACAGACCTGACACAATCCGACTTGCTGTTTGGCTTCGATCAAAGCTTGTGCTAGTTGTTCGACCTCTGCCGAAGACCGTTTGAGAATATGTAAAGCCAATCGTTGAGCAGATTTGGGGCCTACTCCAGGCAACCGTTGCAGTTGCTCGATGAGATTGGCAAGGGGACGCGTGTAAGCCGTAATCTTTGCTCCTAACAATCGATGAAAACCTATTATAAGCCAAAGAGCGATCTCACTGCACTGAACTTATGCTGCTAATCCCTCGATCGAGGACAAATCCGCAGACACTTGGGGCTTGTAAAGAAACAACTTTATGTTTTGAGACTGAAACCTTGTTCTCGTGGGGAAACTACCAGTCGAAACCATGAGGTTATTTTCTTACAGCCACTTATTATCGACAAGCTTGAATATCCCGTTCCCTACTCTGTACTCGTCGAGTCGATCGATCCGACCGATCGTGCCCCTAGTTGCCGGACTAAGTTAGCCGCTACTACACTACAATTGTGTGAAACCTACCTGT
>JBBRVB010000037.1:0-17485 GCA_038247275.1 Chroococcales cyanobacterium | reverse complement strand
TACTCTGGAGTATTCTTTCAGCTTTCTTATTTGTTCTGGAGTCATCATTTTTCGGCGATTGTTGGTAACTTTAATTATCCTCTAATTATCGATCTCCTTTCCATGAGTATTTATACTCATCGCAAAAGTGTTATGCTCCCGGTGGGCACTACCCACCGTTTCAACTCCAGATCGAAAATGTGAATTTAATTACTAACTTTTGCTCGAAATATTAGTTTCTCATCTTGTCGATAGCCAACATATCTGATGGTAACTAGTTCACCTGTGGTAGCCGTTCCTTCAATTAATTGATACCAGCGCGGATCGTAGGATACTGTAGATCCAATCTCGCCAATTGTGGTCACTCCCCACTGCTGAATTAATCGATCGATCGATTGTACCAACGGGAAAACTTTACTTGCTGGAAAATCTGGATTACCCATTGCCGCATGTTTAGCAGCCGGAAAGTAAGTCAGGAAAGATTCGATTGTCTGTAGACTTTGGAGTTGAAATTCAGCTTGGAGGGTATCCCGCTGTTGTTGAAATTGCTGATGAAGATGTTGGTATTCTTGCTGAAGTGTTGCTAATTGCTGGCGATCGGATGTCAGGTTAGATTGCGCTTCAAAGGTTCCAATTAATTCTGTAACAGAAATCTGTAAAATACTGGCGATCTTGACTAATGTTTGCCAGCGAAGAGTGCCAAGTTCGCCCGATCGCAGTTTGCGAATAGTTCGATCGGATGTCCCGATCGCTTGATATAATTGCCTGAAACTATTAATACCGACCCGCTGCATTAATGTTTGCAATTGCAACGTCCGATCTAAGTGTCGATCTGTACCCATATCAAATAGCTACTGGATGTGAGCAAATAAGTAGAATAAATTGGTGAAATGCCCCTACTTATTTGCGAAGTAAAATAGAGAAGGTCGCCTAATTAATAATTATTAATTAATTTAACTATCTAATAAACTTCTGAGCATCCAGGCAGTTTTTTCATGTAGTTGTAGCCGTTGAGTAAGTAAATCGGCAGTCGGTTCATCGCTAGCTTTTTCGGCACTAGGATAAATCGATCGAGCCGTCCGACAAACCGCTTCTTGTCCTTCAACGAGGAGTTTAATCATCTCTGTAGCTTTTGGGACGCTAGTTGTTTCGGGAATCGAACTGAGCTTTGCATATTCACTATAACTTCCTGGTGCTGGAAATCCCAGTGCCCGAATCCGCTCGGCAATCAGATCTACTGCTAAAGCTAGCTCGTTATATTGAGTTTCAAACATTAAATGGAGAGTTTGAAACATTGGCCCAGTGACATTCCAATGAAAGTAGTGAGTTTTGAGGTACAAAGTATAAGTATCTGCCAATAGTCGAGACAACCCACCCGCGATTTCTTCGCGAGTATCTGCATCGATTCCGATATCTACTTGCATCATCGTTGTTGGTACTCCTAAAAATATCGATCGCTCTCTATCTATTATTCTACTCGCAATTCTCTTACTCCCAGCATTGCATCTGCGTTGGTAGCAGCCTGCCATTCGGCACAGTGTGAGCTTTGCTCGATCGAAACACTTTACCAAATAGCAGGAGCTTCAAGCCCCTGCGGCTTAGTACGATAGTTGTGAACGCATCCGCAACTGTCAACTGTCAACTGTCAACTACAGCACTTGCCTCATTCATGCAGTACACTGAACCTTTACCAAGTCAGTCTTTCAATAACGTTTGTGTACTCCATATAGCTGGAAAGTGCTGTATTTACCAACGAGCTTGGGTTAATCTAGAAAGTAGCGTTTTTACTAGTTCGAGCAATGCCCAATATTACTGGTACCACAAAATTATTAGGTGTCATCGGCAATCCGATTGCTCATTCACTCTCGCCACTGATTCACAATGCCGCAATCGCCGAGTTAGGGCTAAACAACTGCTATCTGCCATTTTGCGTCCAGCCAGCCCAGCTTGCCACTGTCTTAGATGGCTTTGCAAGTATCGGTGTTATCGGCTGTAGCGTGACTATTCCGCACAAACAAGCAGTGATGCCGTTACTGGCAAATATTACTCCGCTGGCTGCTGCCGTTGGTGCGGTAAATACGATCTGGCATACCCCTGCTGGCTGGCAGGGTACCAACACAGATGTAGCCGGCTTTGTCACCCCGCTGCTGGCACTAGCACGAGATTGGAGCCAGACAACGGCGGTAGTTTTGGGTAATGGTGGTGCGGCTCGGGCGATTGTGGCAGGCTGCCATCAGTTAGGCTGTGGAAAAATTCAGGTCTTTGGTAGAGATGTCGCCAAACTTGAGGAGTTCCAATCGAGTTGGCAACAGGTCAAACTCCGAGTCACTAATTGCGACACATCTACACCAGTAAAGATCGAGACTCATCTGTGGACTGATTTAGCAACTCTTGGCGATCGAGCTAATCTGTTAATTATTAATTGTACGCCGATCGGGATGTCTCCCCAGAGCGAGGATAGTCCGATTGGTGCCGAAATTTTCCAAAATATTGGGGCTAATTCGATCGCTTACGATCTCATTTATACCCCGCGACCGACAAAGTTTCTCCAACTGGCAACAGATCGGGGGCTGATGACCATCGACGGTACCGAAATGCTCGTCCAACAGGGCGCAATCGCTTTTGAATTGTGGTTCCAGCAACCAGCTCCAGTCAAAATCATGCGCCAAACTTTAATTGAGTATCTAGCTGCTCGATCTTAATTCGATCGATTGCAGTGATGATTTTACCCGATCGTAACGCTAAAATCGGGTCAAACTCCAGCTCCAATCGATCGTCCGTGCTACTTATCTTTGATTACTCTGACTCGTTGAGTCACAGTAGTCATCCCCGCCGGACGGATAAAGATCGTCGAGAACCAATAATCACCAGACTTACCAGGAGCGCGGGCAATCTTGAATAAGCCGCCAGCCGAGAGCAACTCTAGCTTGTAATTGACTGGTTTACCATAGCTTTGCGCTGAAACTGGTTGTTCGAGGATCGTCCCCAGTAGGACATCTTCACCTAAAGGTTCGAGAACGATCGCATCTAGATTATACTCAGCATTGGTTTTGAGTTGGTCGGGGAGTGTCAGCTCGATCGTCGGGGGTTTGGTGCCGCTCGATACTTGAGTGCGTTCTTTGAGTACTTGTTGTTGCACGATTTGGCCGCCGACAATTTGCTGACGGGAATGAATAGTTGCAAGTAAATTGAGGGTTCTGCCGTCGAGCTTTTGAGAGCCAGTAATTTTGGTGACAGTATTGGCAGTGTAAGTATTTCCCGAGCCTTGCCAGCTTTCCAAGGTGGTGGTGTAGCGAAGATTGTTATAAGTTTGCCAGAATTGACCGAGCGATTGCTGCCATGCTGTTTTGTTTAAACCATCGCCAGTCGTGAAGCTGGGGCTGTAATAACCCAATAATTCGGGTAATTTACGTTGATTGGCAGCCATATCAATTTTAGTCAGCAGCGTCTTGAGTGCAGTCGGCGCATTTAGCTTTGAGCTGTTAGCACGAGCGGGGAGCAGTGCTGTCTGCTGATAGCCAACGACAAGCGCGATGGTTACTAGTCGCTGCCAGGATTTGGGCGATCTCATCACTGGTACCAGGCGGGAGAGGAATTGCAACATATTCAAAAAGGGGATGGGGGTAGAAATCTGAATGAGCCTGCGCTCATTTGGTGCACCAGTGTCGATCGATAGCTCTCAATTTTTAGCGACTTCGATCTGAAGATCTCGATCGACCGCTAGATATTACATCCTAACTTAAGTTGTTAATTATAAAATGTCGTCGATCTACCATCGATCAGCGATCCCAGATCTCTATTTTGACACCAAGAAAGGAGTGGTAAATTAGGTAACCTCACATCTTACACCAGTACTTATTAACTAACAAGCGGTACTGATTAAACGATCGATTGATGGCTGAAACTAAAGGTTCGTAAGGGTAACTATCCACTATCCACTATCCACTAAAAAACTGGTAGCTTTGTTTTGATGCAAGATGTGAGATAACAGACCAGCGATTCTCCTAGCGGAGATGCTACGCAAACGGCTAAGATACCTGTGTTGCCGGTGAGGAATTAAAATAATAGTGTCTAATGCAGCTATTAAGCTACTGATTGCGGCAAGTGGAACGGGGGGACATGTATTCCCGGCGATCGCAGTTGCTCAGAAGCTCTCAGGATATCAGATTGAATGGTTGGGCGTACCCGATCGGTTAGAATCAAAATTAGTACCTTCAGAGTATCCACTACACCTCATTCGGGTTGGTGGTTTTCAAGGGAAACTTGGTTTAGGTACCCTCAAGACTATTGGGGGACTAATTAAAGGTATTTTCCAAGTCCGTAAGTTACTCAAACAAGGTAATTTTGATGCAGTGTTTAGTACGGGCGGCTATATCTCTGCGCCGACTATTTTGGCTGGCTATTCGCTCGGTTTGCCAGTTTTTTTGCACGAATCAAATGCGATTCCCGGCAAAGTTACCCGCTGGCTCAGTCCCTTTTGTACCAAAGTCGCCGTGGGGTTTGTCGAGACGGCTAAATACCTCACCCGCGCCAAAACAGTCTATCTAGGTACGCCTTGTCGCGAACAGTTCCTGACTCCTCAACCGCTCGATTTACCGATCCCTGAGACTAGTCCTCTGATTGTAGTTGTCGGTGGCTCTCAAGGTGCTGTAGCCCTCAATCAGATGATTTGTGAGTGCGTCAATACTTGGTTAGAGGCTGGAGCCACGATCGTCCACATTGTGGGTGGTGCCAATGCGGTGACTTCGCCCATCGAGCATCCTCGGTACATTGTGTTGCCTTTCTATGACAATATGGCAGGATTGCTACAACGCGCCGATTTGGCGATTAGTCGTGCTGGTGCTGCCACCTTAAATGAGTTGATGATTACCCGCACGCCGTCAATTTTGATTCCTTATCCTTACGCCGCAGAGGATCACCAATACTACAATGCCAACGTCTTAGCGATCGCGCATGGGGCGTTACTATTTCGCCAAGAAGCTCTCACAGCTCAATTTCTGGAGGGAGAAGTCCTCGCACTACTCCAAAATCCCCAACGCTTGGCGACAATGGCATCGAATATGAGTTCGCTCGGTGTGATTAATAGTGCCGAGCTGCTAGCCGATCTGATCGGCGAAGCAGTCAAACAGCGACTGGTTGTGGCACAATCAGTCGATTCAACTAGAGGAACCCAGCGTTGAGAGCCAAGAGCGATCGACCCAGATCGTCAAACCCCCCCAGAGTTTGAATGTTAAAGTAAAAGCAGTTTACCAACTCAGCAATCTCATGACTACAGCAACTTGGAACGGTGTTACATTAGCCCAGAGCGATGCCACAGTGGTGGTCGAAAATAATCAATACTTCCCACCCGATAGTATCAACAAACAGTATTTTGTCGAAAGTAATACGCATACTAGTTGTCCCTGGAAAGGTACATGTAGCTACTATAGTATCGATGTAGATGGCAAGATCAATCAAGATGCAGCTTGGTACTATCCCGAACCCAAAGATGCCGCTAATAATATTAAAGGTTATGTGGCTTTTTGGAAGGGTGTAAAGGTTTCCTAACTGTCGATTGGAGCAGTTTAGGTTTACTCAGACTGCTCTAATTTCATCCAATCGATCGTCATTTTAACTTGCAAATATCTTTGCAACAAGTGGTAATTTTGAGGTCGCGATCGATCGAAAGCCTCAAAATTACTCAACTAAATTAGATTTCATCAAGATTACGTCACAGCACTAAAAATTAGTATGATAGACCTCCAAATCATTGCGGAATTGCAAGTTCAATTTGCCAATATTCCCGATGCGCTCATTAGCTTGGAAACTATCGTTGATTGTGAAGGCGATCTCGACGATGCGGCAATGGCACTAGCGATTCGTGTCGGACAACAACCAGATATCGCCAATAACGAATGGTTGAAGGGATTAGCAAAAAAACATCGAGTGGCAATTTGTCAATCAGAATTTCGGAATGATATGGTCGAAGGTAACTTCATGCCCCTATTCCACCATTTTTTGACCATTAAAGTTTGTCCAAAGTTACTAATTTTGCCAGTCTTATTATACGTTCATGAGTCAGGCGTAAACCGCTTTTGTCAGCCACTCGATCCGATCTAAATCCAATGTCGAAATCATTACTCGCTCTATCTTGACTCGATCGCTAATTAATATCTTGGAATAATGATTCTTTGTAACTAGGATCTATTTCCCAATCATCATTTTCACCACCAATTAATAATTGGTGAATCTCTACATACTCTTTACTGAGTTGAGAAAGTGAGTTAATCAAAATATCGATCGCGATCGAGTCACTAGTACCCAAATCCAGCCAACAGCGACCCCAATTTCCTTCATATTCAAAATCACCCATGTTGTGCATTACTGACATCATTGTGCTGTCAGAGGCATCATTATCATAATCCATGTAGCTTAGATCCAAGCCTGTTTCTTGAACCTGACTATTTTCGGCATTAAATCCACCCAATTTACCCAAGAAAAACCATGAAGAAAAAACTTCTTCAACTAGTTTCTTTTCCTGCTCGGAAGGTACATTATTAAATTCCAACCAAAACCAGACGTCAAATTGACTGAACTCACGAAACTGAACTTGCATAATTAGGGGATAGGGGATAAGGATTAGGTTTTAGGCATTAGAAAGGGCTGGGCGCTGCGGCATGGGGTGACCCCTCTGGTCGGCTAGCTGACCGGAAGCCCAGTCTACCATCTCTATCTTAAGACTTCCCAAGTAGCTCAGTACAAATATTTGTCATCATATTCGGCACTGTCGGCGGTAGCTTTGTAGGCTTTGTCTGCTAGTTGGGTGGTAAATTCGCTGTTATCTTCTGGGGTGGTGTCGATGAACCAGCCGGAGCCGTTACCGTCGGTGTCGAGGGTTAGGGTGCCGGAGTTGGGGCGATTGGAGGTGTCGTATCCGGTGATGGTGGCTTCGGCGAGTTGTCCGGTGGGGAGATCGGCGATCTCTAGTTTGAGGTTAAATGGTGTTGGGGATTGAAGGAATGATGTCCAGCTGGGTACTGTTGTATTTTGGAGGTTTGAGTTATGACTCGTGAGGAGTTGTTTGAGCGTTATGCTACTGGTGAACGTAGCTTCATCAAAATTGACTTGAGCGGAACTCAATTTGGAGGTCTCAGCATAACTGGAATTGACTTGAGTGGTTCCAATCTTACTGAAGTCAATTTGTCGGAAGTCGCTTTGTATGGAGCTAATTTGACTGGAGCTAATTTAACTGGAGCTAATTTAACTGGAGCTAATTTGACTGGAGCTAATCTCTTTTATTGTGATTTGAGTGGGGCTAATTTGAGTGGGGCTAATTTGCAGTGTACTAATTTGAGATGTGCCGATTTGAGAGAAGTTAATTTCAGAGATGCCAGGAACTACAAGCAAGTTGCCGATCTGCTCGCTGCTTTCTTCTTTAACACTATCCTCGATGATGGTAGTATCATCGAAGGACCCAAATTTTACGAGTGAACTAGATTTATCTTCTGCTAGCAATGGGGCAGTGGAGCATACTTTTGCTTTCAATATTTGTTGAATTTGATCATCAACATTAGAAAAGAAGTTCAAGTTTGTCTGCGATTCCAAATAATTGACACTTACAATATGACTCCTCCAATTTCCCCAAATTGCAGCAGCAGTTGGGTCTGTTGGCTTATCTGTGTTAGGCATATCAACAGTAGAGAAATGTAAGGTGGGCACTGCCCACAGACCATCTAGATCCGAAGCAATAAGAGTTTAAGCTGTTTGATTCGATTACTTACGGTACACTATTCGATCGAGCGATCTCTTCACCAATCGATCGAGATAAATCTCACCTTCAATAAATATTCTCAATACAAATAATAACTTGCAAACAAGCGATCGAACTAAAGCGACTATGTGTTGGTGGGCAGTGCCCACCCTCCGGGATATCCGATCGGTAATTTTACATATATCTGGTTAAATTAATTCGATACCGCTCCTTTTTGGTAATCGTAACTTCGCCAATTTCCAATCTACCCTTACCACGAATTGCCACTAGATCTCCAGATTTTAGTGCATGTGCGGATTGACCGATCTCTTTCCAATTAACCCGGACATCACCACTAGAAATCAGGTCTACCATCTTACTCCGAGACATCCCAAATCCAGCAGAAGCGATCGCATCTAGTCGCAGGGAAGCTTCAGTTGTGACCAATTCTTTTTTCTTCGGTTCGCGAATCTTTAATTCGCTCAATTCAATCCGCCGAGTTTTGACAGGAACCGATCGCACTTGCGTCAAATGGGTTTCCAAAAACTCGACTAATTCTGGTGAAACGATCGCTTGAGCACCTTGTTCGCCCAAAACGATAATGTCGCCAGTTTTATCTCTGACAATGCCACAACCCAACATCGCACCCAAAAAGTCGCGGTGAGTAGGTGGATCGAATAGGAAATTTCCGGCAATCTGAATCGCTGCTAAAGGTACTTGACTTGGCTCGAATGGTAATTCACTCCGACAGATCCCCAAGCGTTGTCTTTCGGCTTGAGGATAGCCACCAGTCGCAATGATTTCTACGTCGCTAAGACGATCGAATACACCTTGAATTTCCGCGATTTCTGGTGGGGAGAGGAAGTCGGTTTCGACTACTTCCCAGTTTTTGATGGCTTGTTCGGCTAGATCGATCGCTCGTGCTACAGTTTCACGATTTTCGACACGCTTTAATAATTCTTCTCTAGGCAGCATTTTATCAGTTGACAGTTGACAGTTGACAGTTGACAGCTAAGTTATGACGAGCAGCAGCCACTTTAATTTATTTAAGTAAGTATTGAGATTTATAATCTATCGGTATCTATTTTACTGATACATATCGATGTAGCTTTGGATCTTCTCAGGATCGAATTTACGCAAGATTGTGGTCGATCTTTGGAGGAGAAGTTGGGAACCTTCGACGACGATCAGATATTTGCCCGCATTGAGGCGATTGCGATAGGGAAGTGCTTCTCCAGTGCCAAAGTCAATGGCACCATTGCCACCAATGAACACACTACCCATCGCGCCCCCGATGGCTCCTAGTAATCCACTGATGATATGGTCGCCGATTTCACCCGCCCAGGCAAATGTTTGTAAGTTAGTCAGGATACTAAAGCCAGCTCCACCCACAAATCCGAAGGGAATCAACCAACTTGCCATCAGCTTGGCTTGTTTTTGAGCCACTTCATTGGGATCGATCAGTCCAAATTCATCAGCAGTTTTATAGCCGCGTCCGAGGATGGTGATTTGATCCAGTGGTAAGCCTTGCTTTTCTAACATGGTATATGCCGATTCAGCTTGGATGCGATCGGACAGTACAGCGACTAAATAATTATTGTTCATCTTAAAATTATAGCTATCTACTCTCTTCCCAGTTTCGAGTTAGATATTTAGGGTGGTAAGTGGATGGCAGATCGTAATTGTCTATAGCAATCCTAAATCATTCATGAGATTATTTTAACCGCAGAGGCGCAGAGGGCACAGAGAAGAGAAGAAGGCCTTCTCACAATAGGAAGCGGAGGAATTGAAGTATCGATTGTTCCCATTACCCATTACCCTCTACCGGATCGAAGATTGTGAAATTGAACAAAGGATAACCCCGCTAGAGGGCTAATCCAGTTAAAATGTGCTATTGCACTGACCTTTATCTTACCTAACCGATCGTGTCTAAAGTTCTTGTTTCCGATCCCATCGACCAAGCGGGGATTGATATCCTGTCGCAAGTCGCGCAAGTAGACGTTAAAATTGGTTTAGCACCAGCAGAGTTAGTACGGATTATCGGTGAGTACGATGCGATCATGATTCGATCGGAAACCCGGATGACCAAAGAAATCATTGAAGCAGCTACCAATCTCAAGATTATTGGACGTGCAGGTGTGGGTGTAGATAATGTAGACATTCCTGCTGCTACCCGGAAAGGAATCGTGGTAGTCAACTCTCCTGAAGGTAACACGATCGCGGCTGCCGAACACGCACTAGCGATGATGCTCTCGATGTCTCGGTATATCCCCGAAGCCAACCAGTCGATGAAAAGCGGACAGTGGAACCGCAAACAGTTTGTCGGTACGGAAGTTTATAAAAAAACGCTCGGGGTTGTTGGCTTGGGCAAAATTGGCTCCCATGTGGCAACAGTTGCCAAAGCGATGGGGATGAAATTACTCGCATACGATCCATTTATCTCGGCCGAACGCGCTGAGGAGCTGGGTTGCAGATTGGTAGATCTGGATACGATTTTCCGCGAATCGGACTATATCACCCTCCACATTCCCAAAACGCCTGAGACTACCAACCTGATTAATGCTGAGACATTAGCCAAAATGAAGCCCCAAGCGCGGATTATTAACTGTGCGCGGGGGGGAATTATCGATGAGGCTGCACTGGCTACAGCTCTGCGAGCTGGGACGATTGCTGGTGCGGCAATTGATGTATTTGCCATCGAACCCCTCGGTGAATCCGAACTCCGCACTCTCGGCAAGGAACTCGTGCTTACGCCCCACTTAGGAGCCTCCACAGCCGAAGCGCAGGTAAATGTCGCGCTCGACGTTGCCGAGCAGATTCGGGACGTGTTGCTGGGGCTACCAGCCCGGTCTGCGGTCAACATCCCCGGATTACACCCCGATGCCCTCGCCCAGCTCAAACCCTATCTCCAACTTGCCGAAACGCTCGGAAATATGGTTAGTCAACTCGCGGGTGGGCGCATAAACGATCTCCAAGTGGGATTATATGGCGATCTTGCCGAGCAACAAACCAAACCGATCGTCACGGCTGCCCTCAAAGGTTTACTCTCACCAGCATTGCGCGAACGCGTTAACTATGTCAACGCCGGGATCGAAGCCAAAGAACGTGGTATTCATGTCTCGGAAACTCGCGATGCTTCGATCCGCGATTATGCCGCCACACTCAAATTAATTGCCAAAGGTTCCCTGGGGCAACACTCAGTTACCGGTGCGCTCTTGGGCGATGCCGAGATGCGAATTACCAGCATTGATGATTTTCCCGTCAACGTCGTACCGACTCAAAACATGTTGTTTACCGTCCACAAAGATGTCCCCGGCATTATTGGGATTATTGGTTCGCTATTAGGTAAATTTAATGTCAACATTGCCAGTATGCAAGTCGGACGCAAAATCGTGCGCGGCGATGCCGTCATGGTACTGAGTCTCGACGATCCATTACCCGATGGAATTTTGGCAGAAATCAAGCAGGTAAATGGAATTAGTGATGCGTATACTGTGACTCTGACTAGTTAATCCTGGCGGGTTGAGAGTTATCACTCGATCGATTGCGATCGCTCGGCTGCGAGCTACATTATGCTACTGTGGTGGGAGATTAAGATCTACTCACCATAGTCAATCCGGCGATTTTCAGTCATCAGAGATCGTGGCTGAGTTGTCAAAGTCGATCGAGAGTAGTAGACGGAAGTTGACGACCTACTCGATCTAGAGAAAGTTATTAGAATTTATACGTCAATATCTAGAATCATGTCTAATAGCTGGTGGGAAATTAAAATTGATTGTGTACCCGATCTCGAAGAAAATATCTTTTGGAGACTGACAGAATTTGGGTGCAAAGGGATGTCCACTCAACAACAAGGCCCTGAAATCCTCATCTCTGCCTATATTCCCCAAACTCAAGTCAAACTGTTGGCAGTATCCGATCTTTCACTCCAATTGGAAGATGATGCCAAAGCAATGGGCTATCCCCTACCAGTAACTAAATGTAATCTCATCGATGAGGAAGATTGGTCGAGTAGCTGGAAGCAACATTGGCAGCCACAACCGATCGGCGATCGATTATTAATCAATCCAGCTTGGTTGAGTATACCCGCAGATACCGATCGCATTATCCTCCAACTCGATCCTGGTGTAGCATTTGGGACTGGGACTCATGCCACCACTCAACTATGTCTAGAAGCCCTCGAAATGCGCCTACAGCCTGGGACAAATCTGACAATTGCCGATATCGGCTGCGGCTCGGGGATTTTGTCTACAGCCGCAATTTTGTTGGGCGCAGCTCAAGTTTATGCGGTGGATAATGACTCCTTAGCAGTCAAAGCCACTGGCGAAAATCGCGATCTCAATCTCATTCCACCCGCAAAACTAATTGTCGATCTCGGCAGCATCGAACAACTGCAATCGATGATTCCAACACCAGTCGATGGTTTTGTCTGCAATATCCTCGCCGATATCATCATCCAACTCGCCCCCTCAATGTCAGCCCTCGTCAAACCTAAAGGTTGGGCAATCTTGAGCGGGATTTTGTCGAGTCAAGTCGCTGATGTCTCCCACGTTCTCGAACATCACGGCTGGGCGGTTGGCACTGTCTGGAACCGTCAGGAGTGGAGCTGTATTAATCTTAAGTATAAATAGGGTAGATGTTAGAGGGTAGATGGTAGATGGACGCAAGTGTCCTAGGATTGATAAATATCTATTGCCTACCATTTACCCTCTACTCCCTACTCCCTACCCTCTACCCTCTAATCCAAACCGCCCGATGAACTGGTAAACCTCGCTTGAGAGTAGCGATTTCTCTTTCGGTAGGAATGGCTAGTGGATTTGGTTCTAGCCAGTCAGCTTGCGTGCGCCGGAAAGCTGGATTTTCGCCAAATCGATCGCACATTTCTTGGGCTACCCATTCGAGATCTGATTGCAAGAAGACTTTACCACCGCTGGGCAAGTAACGGGCGATATCGTTGACTAGTGCTGGTTGCACGACGCGCCGTTTGGCATGTCTAGTCTTGAAACAGGGGTCGGGATACTGAATGCTAATTTGCTGTAATTTGCCCGGTGGTAGCGATGCAATTAGGGTTGCTAGAGAGGTGTTGATGTTGCCAAATACATAATGCAGATTGCTCAAACCGGCAGCATCTCGGATCTGATTGGATTGGATGACCAACGCTTGGCGGATTTCGATGCCGAGATAGTTCCAGGATCGATCGTGTTGTGCCGATTCGAGCAAAAATCGTCCGCCAGCACTGCCAATATCCAGGTGAATCGGCGCGGATAAATTGGGGTAAATCACCGACCATTCGGGTGGAACCAGGGGCTGTTGATAAATAATACTTAACGGATTAACGTGTTGTCTAACTTTGATCCGAGACATGGATGTCGTAATAAAATGGGGCGTAGATCGTAAAAATTATCCCCAGGAATAAATGAAGCCAGTAAATCTTAGATTGTCATAGTCGCAATCTAAAATTTACTAGCATGATGGGGAAGATAGAGATAAATAAAGATCCTAACTCGATCGGTCGAATCGGAGTCTAATTTTTGCAGAGATGGTCATCTCAATATCGATCTCTACTTCGATCCTTGAGCTGGATCGGCGGATGGCGGTTACCATCCCGTCTCAATTTATTCGTCCTCGTTTTTATCAATTTGTTTGAGGTGAATGTGCTTGCGTCCGAGTGAGATTTCAAACACATCTCCTTCCTGTAAGCCCATTTGCTTGGTGTAAGCTGCACCAATCAAGAGATTATTATTAGATTGAACGGTAATTTTGTAGCTAGCACTGCGACCGCCACGACCGCCACCAACAGCTTTGCTATCTAGCTGAATCCCCTCAGCATCGATCAGTGCGTTCAGAAATTTCATCATGTTGACGCGCTCTACACCGTTCTTCGTTTCGGTGAAGTAGCCGCATTCACGGGCTTTATCTTCTTTAGTCGCGCTGCCGAGGTCTTTGACTTTTTGGAGCAGTTCTTCGCCAACTAACGGCTCAATATTTTTCTTATTACTCATCAACTTAGATTTCAAACTAGAGGGTTTAACGCTATCCGGCGTTGCGGTTTTGCTAAACTAGACCTGCAATTAGTTATTGGAGGTTGCTATTAGCACTTATCACCATAGTACACTGACTAGAGTGAGTTTGTTAGTTATCTCTATCTAAAATACCATCTTTTTTAGACCTTAACGAAACTTATCTTCAAATATCAGGTGAATGGTAAATAATCATGAGTGGGTGAGATTGACAATACTTTTTTAAAAAATACCGATCGCCAAATTCGATGTAGTTGCGATCGCCGATCGGTCAATAGTCAATAGCAGAACATTAATAGTTCTAAGTAATCTAAGTTCCAACTGGTTAACAGACAATCTTTAGAGCTAGCAGCTTGGATGTAAAATATGAAACTGACTACTCGCGGACAGTACAGCGTTAAGGCGATGCTAGACCTCAGTTTACAACCAGGATACGGCCCAGCGTCGGTCACCTCGATCGCGACCCGCCAGCAGTTACCGATCCCCTATCTCGAAAAATTACTGATCGAATTGCGACGTGCTGGATTGGTAAAATCACTCCGGGGTGCTCATGGTGGTTATAAATTGGCAAAAAAACCCACCCAAATTTCTTTGAGTGATATTTTGGTCGCAGTTGGCGAATCAATGGTGGTCGATAAGCCCGATCTCGATGCCAAACGCGATCGAGCTACCGATACCAATTTAGCCGCAGATTGGGTCACGCTGATGGTCTGGAGCCGGCTCAATGAAAAACTGCAAGCTGCTCTAGCCAGTATTACGCTGGCAGATCTCTACTACGATGCCCGGAGTTGGCAAGCAGCACAAGGAGAGGTGACAAATTATATTATTTAGAGGGTAGGGGGTAGGGGGTAGAGGGTAGCGGGTAGGGGGTAGTGAATCAGGGAAGAGGGAGTAAGGACGCTTGCGTCCCTACTTTAAAAAGCCGACCCTCTACCCTCTACCCTCTACCCTCTACTCTCTAAATCTACATTTTGCTAATAATCCGGGTGAGAATTTCGACACCAGAGAAAGCTTGCCAGCCAAATAGACCGACGATGACGAGATTGATCCCGATATGGCTGTATCTTGCCCAATCCATGCCTTTTTGCATGTAGGGAGACAGAGATGCTGAGACAGCGATCAGACCAGTCATACCCAAACCGGCAAGTAGGTGAGGGCCGACAAATAACTTACCATTATTGATATATGTTGCTGCCATCCCGCCGATCGAGCCTAACACCATTACAGCCAGCACGATCGAACCGATTTGGTGGTGGCGGATATTAAATTTACCTTGAATGAGTTTTTTCTTTTCCTCACCAGTTGCCGTCCGTGTTTTGCGGATTTGGAAGCCCAGATACATGGCATAGAGCGAAGTTGCCAACAAAATCCACATTAGTGGTGGATGGATAAAATTGAGATAGGGTTTGATATTAGCGGGAATAGAGTCCATAGGATCGGCAAAATTGACAGAAAAGTTTTCAGAATATCTAAAAGTTAGCATAAAATTTGTTGGTGATGGCAAGCGCGTTCCGCCGGTAAAGAGCGACGCGGATTGTCAGCACCAACAGTTTCGATCGCCAAAACTTATGATGTCCTCTCAATTTAATCTGTTATTCATTCAGTCTGCCAAATTGGGTAACTATACCCGAGTTGTTAATGCTTTAAAACGTGGTGCCCAGGTGGATGCTACGGATGTAGAAGGCACGACGGCACTGATGTTTGCCGCCCAACGTGGCGATACTCAGATTGTTGATTTATTGCTGAGTGCTGGTGCGGATGTCAATATCCAGCGTCGTCAATTTGGGACGACGGCGTTGATGTTTGCCGCCGCAGCCAATCGTGTTGCGGTTGTCTCGCAGTTATTGACGCGGGAAGTAGATGTCAATGCGCTCAATGAAGATGGCAGTACGGCACTGATGGGGGCGACTCTAGCTGGAGGAGCGGAAATTGTCGAATTGCTCGTTGCGGCAGGTGCAGCGGTAACGACGATCGATAGTGCTGGTGATAACGCGCTGAATATTGCGATTAGTTGCAACTACCCTCAGATCGTCAGTCAATTACTGGCGGCTGGTGCTGATGTCCATCATCGCCAGAGTGACGGCAAAACACCATTACTACTGATACCCGCACCTGGAGATCCAACGATCCTGACATTATTATTAGCTGCTGGAGCAAACTTGCAAGCGGTAGATAATGAGGGTGAGAGTTTATTACTAATGGCGGCGGAGCGGGGCGATATCGGTCTGATTGAGCCGTTAATTAATGCCGGAGTCGCGATCGATCTCCAAAATCAGGAGGGCTGGACACCGCTAATTGCAGCCACTGCGGCAATGCAAATCGAAATTGTGAAGGCATTGCTGGCAGCCGGAGCCAATCCCAATCTCCAATCTCAGGAGGGAGAAACTGCCCTGCACCTGGCGGCGATCGAAGGTAATGTCGAGTTAATTCAACTGCTAATCGGTCGTGGAGCTGACTTAGATGTTGTTACCAGTCTAGCGGACACTCCTCTAGTTTTAGCCACAATCCACGCACACACAGCCGCCATTGCTGCCATCTTAGAGTCTGGTATCGATCTAGCTGCTTATCGACAAGGTGAGATCGCGTTGGGGCTGGCGATCGTCAATGGCGATGGCGCGATTGCCCAGTTATTGCTAGCTGCTGGTGTCTCTCCCCTTCAGACGTTCAAAGAGGGGCAAACTTCGCTAATTATCTCTGCGAGCCAGGGTAATTTGGAATTAGTTAGATCGTTAGTCGCGGCTGGTGTACCGATCGATTTCCCCGATAATACGGGTGCCACTGCCTTGATGTGGGCGACTCATCGCCAGCAACCAGAGATTGTCAAATTTTTGCTCGAAGCCGGGGCAAATCGGACTCATAAAAATCATGGTGGCTTAACGGCACTCGATCTAGCGCAGATGAATGCAGATCGCCAATCGATCGATCTACTCGATCGATAATAGTTGCAGATCTGTGTCAAGTTGGGCTGTCAAATTTCGGGATTATTTCTCGATACTGTCTTAATCTCAAGTACCGTTACTGCTACCGAGCTGATTAATAACCCACATTCCGCACTTCAAGCTTGCCGTTCCCGTAGCAAACGGGAGCAATTACGGCCCCGTTGCCGGTTCTTCGACTGGGCGAATAATGGTGGCATCTGGAGTCACTGGAGGTTTGAAAATAGCTTTCAATGATTCTTCCAGCGTGGGGGACATCACAATCCGATTCTCATAGGCGACAATCACTCGTACTAGCGTTGGTAAGCTATTTTGAGTCGCTTCCAAATAAAGCGGTTCGACATACAGTAGGGATTGTTCGATGGGCACGATGAGCAAATTGCCCTGAATTGCCCGTGAACCCTGACGATTCCAGAGCGAAATTTGCTGAGAAATTACTGGATCTTGATTGATGCGTGCCTCAATTTGTTCGGGTCCATAGATCAACCGTTCTTTTGGAAACGTATACAACAACAATTTGCCGTAGTTTTCACCGTCCGATCGTGCGGCTAACCAGGCGATCGCATTTGTCCGTTGCCGAGGGGTGTAAGGCAACAGCAAAATGAATTCTTCAAACGGCACACCAGGTAGACTGGTAATCAGGTGATACGGCTCAACGGGGCGGGACTCATCACCATATACCTCATTCGGAACCTGCCACTGATCTTCGCGGTTATAAAACACCTGTGGATCGGTCATGTGATAAGTCATCAACCGCTCTGATTGCAGTTTGAAAAAATCCACGGGATAGCGAAGATGGCTGCGTAGACTGGCAGGCATCG
>JBBRVB010000036.1:0-17581 GCA_038247275.1 Chroococcales cyanobacterium | reverse complement strand
AGGCGTTGAGAGATGTGTGTCTTAGCATACTAAATATCTTAATCTGTTTAGTTTGACGATCGGGGCGATTTCCACAGCTTCCGCATATTGGCTTGAGTTAGATCTGTGACAAAAGTATTAGATCTGCTCGATCCGGGGTTAAATCGGTATAGCGACAACTGTGTTCTTTTATTTGTACCCATTTAGATAGCAAGAATTACGATCGTTCGGTAAAATTGGCATAGTGTCAAATAGAGTGACTCTATTTCAACAAAACCAACTCATTGAGGTCGATCGAGGATCGATGTGAAGATCGGTAACTTGTAAAGATATTGTGGAGAAAATTGCGACCACCAACTACGGTGCGTAATAATGGAAGATTGAGGAATTAATTGCCGAGGAAGTTTATTGATGCAGCCGATTCGTACATTTAACGTCTCTCCTTCCCTACCAGCCTCCCTTGAACCCCTACGGCAGCTTGCCTATAATCTGTATTGGGACTGGAATACGGAGATCAAAGAGCTATTTAAAAGACTCGATCGCGACTTGTGGGAATCCACCCGTCACAATCCAGTCGCACTACTCGCTAGAGTCAGTCAGTCCCGCTTACAAGAAGCTGCGGCTGATGATGGGTTCCTAGCACACATGGAACGAGCGGTGGGAGAACTCAACACCTACCTACACGACCGCAGTTGGTACAAGCACAAACGCGCCGATCGAGTCGGAAAGGAATGCTTTGCTTACTTCTGTGCCGAATTTGGATTGGTAGACTGTCTACCGATTTATTCGGGTGGCTTGGGCGTGCTGGCTGGAGATCACCTCAAATCCGCTAGCGACTTAGGTTTGCCTTTAGTTGCAGTTGGCTTGCTCTACCAAAAAGGTTATTTTGCTCAGTACCTCAATGCTGAAGGCTGGCAACAGGAACGTTACCCAGTTAACGATTTTCATAATATCCCCGTCCAGCTAGAGCGCAAGCCTGACGGCTCTGAGTTACGAATAGCCGTAGAATACCCAGGACGGATCGTCTACGCGCGAGTGTGGCGCGTCCAGGTTGGTGTTGTACCTCTATACCTACTCGATACCAATATCGAGCCAAATAGTACCTACGACCAAGATATTACCGATGCGCTGTACGGTGGGGATTTAGATACCCGGATTCATCAGGAAATCATGTTGGGAATCGGTGGGTTCCGCGCACTCGAAGCGTTGGGACACAAGCCGAGCGTCTATCACATGAACGAAGGACACTCCGGCTTCCTGATTCTCGAACACATGCGCATGTTGATGCAGCGCGACAAGCTGTCCTTTATCGAAGCCAAGCAAGTCGCCCAATCAACCCAGATTTTTACGACGCATACACCTGTTAGTGCTGGTTTCGATCTGTTCCCACCAGACAAGACCATGTACTACGTGGGCCATTATGCTGGGATCTACGGGCTAAACAAGGATGAATTCATGGGCTTGGGACGTGAGAATGCGACGGATCTAGAATCTCCGTTTAGCATGGCGGCTCTAGCGATGAAAACTTCCAGCTTCGTCAACGGTGTGGCGAAGTTACATGGAGTCGTCTCGCGGGAGATGTTCCAAAACATGTGGAAAGATGTCCCGATCGATGAAGTACCGATTACATCCGTGACTAATGGCGTTCACGCTCGTAGTTGCGTGGCAAAATCCGTACAGGAACTGTACGATCGCTACTTAGGTCCTGAATGGTCAGAACGCCCGATCGACGACCCGATCTGGAGCAAAATCGACGCAATTCCTGATGAGGAACTGTGGCGCAACCACGAGCATAGTCGCTCGGAAATGGTCGTCTACGTTCGCGATCGGATTGTCGGTCACCTCAAAGAGCGGGGTGCTACATTGGCGGAAATCGATCGCGCTCAGGAAGCATTAGATCCTGGCGTACTGACGATCGGGTTTGCCCGCAGATTTGCCACCTACAAGCGTGCAACTTTGTTCTTACGCAATCTCGATCGCATTAAAGAGATCATGGTGGGGAATAAAGAACGTAAAGTGCAATTTGTAATTGCTGGAAAAGCTCACCCCAAGGATATCCCTGGGAAAGCACTGATCCGCGATATCGTCCACTTTACCCGCACCGAAGGGATGAATTCGGTAGTTTTTGTCCCTGACTACGATATTTATGTATCGCGGGTGATGGTGGCTGGTTGCGACATCTGGCTGAATACGCCCCGTCGTCCCCACGAAGCCTCTGGTACTAGCGGCATGAAAGCAGCCATGAATGGTTTGCCCAACCTCAGTATTCTCGATGGTTGGTGGGATGAAGCCGATTACGTCAAAACTGGTTGGCCGATCGGACATGGCGAACTATACGCTGATGAAGAGTATCAAGATGAAGTCGAAGCCAATTCTTTCTACGACTTATTAGAACAGGAAATCGTCCCCCTCTTCTACGATCGTGACCAAGAAGGCTTACCCCGGAAGTGGATTGCCAAGATGAAAGATGCCATCCGGCTCAACTGTCCGACCTTTAATACGGCGCGGATGCTCCGCGACTATGCCACCATCGGCTACTTCCCAGCGAGCGATCGCAATCATGTGGTGACTGAAGACAACTATCAAGCGGGTAAAGACCTCGCTCACTGGAAAGAAAAGATGCTCAAACATTGGGGCGATCTCAAAATCCAGACTGTGGATGTCTCCGCACCAGAAGATATCAACGTCAATCAAGCGATTTCCGTCAAGAGTCTGATTCAGTTGGGCGATCTGGAACCCCATGATGTCCAAGTTGAGTTATACAAAGGTGCTGTAGACACCAACGGTAAAATTACCAACGCAGATACCGCTGTGATGACCTATCAAGGTCGTGACGGTGCCGGTAATAGTCTCTACACCAGTGAGATCGCTTACGCTGCCAGCGGCTTGCAGGGCTTGTCACTGCGAGTGCTACCCCACAATGTCCATTTGAGCAATCCCTATGAATTGGGGTTGATTGAATGGGCATAGTCAATTTGGGCTAAAAAATCGAGATCGTGAATTGGGAAGGAGGCATAATTTTTTAGGCTCCCTTCCCAATTTTTTAGTTGTGTTGCTAAATTTTTGCGATCGAGGATAACGCTCGGATGAGGGCAACTTAGATCGAGAGTCTACCTTTCCCAAGACTGATGCCGTTAGCATCGGCTGTTAGAGCAGGTCGATCCCTTGCAAAAAATTAGTAGTAAGTCAGCATGACTCTACTTGGAACTTTCCGTAATCTCCCCTCGTCAAACTTAACTAAGCAGGTCAACATTGGCACCTGAAGCTCGACTGACAACATTCAGATTTGGAAATGCTTTACGTCAGTAAAGAATCAACCAAAATGTCCGTCGAGCAAATCTACTTAAAATGGGAAACTAAAAATGAAAAACAATATTGTTGCATTAGTTATGGTCTGCTCCTCAGTTGTCGCTCTAGGAATGAGTGCGCCAGTTAGGGCAGAAATGGGTCAAAATACGATTGGACCATCGCTATCGATCGGTGGCGGAAGTACTACAATCGGCATTGATTCTAAGTTTGGTGTGAGTGATAGTCTCTCACTGCGTCCTTTTGTATACTTCCCTAGTAATACTACTGTCTTTGGCAGTGCCCTCACTTATGATTTCAATCTGACCAATACTGGTAACAATGTTCAAATCACTCCCTTTATTGGTGGAGCTGTAAATGTTGGTACTGCTGGCAATTCCAGCAATACTACTGTTAGCTTCGTCGGTGGAGCTGATTTTGATGTGACTGATAGCGTTCAGTTAAAGGCAGCTTTAGACGTGCCTTTAAGCGGTGGTAGTAGTACTGATGTGAGATTAGGTGCTGGTTTCCGGTTCTAAGTCCCGACTTTAGCGTCGATCGACTCCCAACTCTAGGAGTCTGAGAAGTATCCAAAAAGCCTGCTCTAATCTAGAGGAGGCTTTTTAGGATCTGGATGCTGCCACTGGGCATATAAGTCAGGACGTTTGGTTTGAGTGCGATCGAGTTGTTGTTGATATCGCCACTGAGCAATTTTCAGATGGTTACCAGACATAAGTACTTCAGGGACACCCCAACCGCGAAATTCGGCGGGACGAGTATAGTGAGGATAATCGAGTAATCCATCTTCAAAACTATCAGCGGAGATCGATTCAGCTTTACCGACGGTGCCAGGGAGTAAGCGGACAATGCCATTGATCAGTGTCAGCGCGGGAATTTCACCACAGGTGAGCACAAAATCACCCAAAGAGATCTCGCGATCGACAATATGCATTACCCGCTCGTCAATCCCTTCATAATGACCGCAGATGAGGACTAATTGGTCGTAGTTAGTTTGCAATTCATGAAATAAAGCTCGATCGATCTTTTCACCCTGCGGACTCATCAGTAGTACCTGTCGCCGTGGCAAGATCGGCAGTGACTCAACTGCGGCAAAGATCGGTTCTGGCTTCATCACCATCCCCACACCACCACCATAGGACTCATCATCAACCTTGTGATGCCGATCGATCGTAAAGTCGCGCGGATTGGTAATCTGCACCGTGGCAATTTGCTTGGCTAAAGCTTTGCTCATCAAGCCACAACCGAGCGGAGATGTAAAAAAGTCTGGAAATAAGGTGATGATGTCAAACCGCATCGGAAACACTCGATAAAACAGGCAACTTGAGAATTGAGGACATAGTAAAGACAGAAAAAGATCGAGCTTAACAACCCAATTATCAATTAATTCAACAATAGCTAGCAGTAAGCTGTGGTAACAAAATCTCCAACTCTAGATTGGCAGCAGCAGCAGCTAATAAATTGAGATCTTCTAGATCGGGGAGATAAGGAATACAACCGAGGACGGGGGTACTGGTGAGCGATTGGATTAAATCGGCAGGAGCCAGATTCGCGATTTCGGTTGCTGAGAGTGGCTGGGGGCAATTGAGGACGATCCCCCGGAGCTGGACATTGTAATGTCTTGCTAGAGCGACATTAGCCACTGCACAACCGATCGCGCCAAGCTTGACAGGGACGACTAGGACTGCGGGCAATCGCCATTCTCTGGCCAAATCCGCCACGACTAGTTCGGCAGTCACTGGCGAACCTAAGCCCCCGAGAGCTTCTACTAAGACAAAATCATGCTGTTGGCGCAACTGTTGCAGGGCTTGCCACGCTATCCCCAAATCGATATCGACACCAGCTTGGCTGGCGGCAATCGGTGGTGCCAACGGCTGTTCTAAATAAATAGGGTTGATCTCATCGATCGATCGATCGAATAACTGACTATAGAATTCGCGATCGCCACTACCGCACTGAATTGGCTTGAGAATGCCCCACTTTTCCGGCTGACGATACTTTTGACCATAAGCGGCTAATGCTGCGGTCAGGACGGTTTTACCCGCCTCTGTGTCGGTACTAGTAATTAGAAGCATTTGAATTGGTTGAGAGTCTTAATCGGGATCGAGATGATGGGGATCGGTGCGACTGCGCTATGGTGCCGCATTTTTGGCATCGGGCACCGGAATGGCTACCGATGGTTCTGGTACGGGGATGTTGCTACCGCCTTCTGGGGTCGAGGGACTGCTACCAGGACTCGGCTGGGGTTGTGCTGATTCAGGCTGACGATTGCGACGGCGACGCGGGGTTGGGGTCTCTTCGCTGGATTCAACCCGACGGCGACGGCGGGAGGTCGGAGCGGCTTCACCAGATACTCGATCGCGTTGGATTTGGGGGCTTGGTTCGACCTGGATGCGGCGGCTACGTTTACGCCGACGTGGGGATTCGGTTGGGGTGGGGACGATGGTGGGACTGGGGGCAACGATCGCGTCGGGGATATTATTTAGCGGTGAAGTTGGCTCGGTGGGAATGGGAGCAATCCCATTGCCCTCGACTGGCACTGCTGGAACTGAGGCATCTGGTGATGGGCTAGGAGCCGGCGCAGTGGTCGTCGGTAATGGCGATGGAGTCACAGCGACTTGAGTGACACTGAGTCGGTAGGGAAAAGTAGTACCCTCGATCCCTCTAATCGGACGTAGCTCGATCGTGTAGTCCCCAGCAGTAGGAATTTGACCGCGCCAACCCACCACTCGATCGGACTTGTCGTCAACTGGGGTACCTGTGGGCGAGAGGATCGTCATCAGGACTTGAGTTGCGGGGGTGGAATTTGGGAGTGAGATCGGTGGATTGGTAGAGGTGTTAGATTGTGGTTGGCTGGGACTGGGGTTGAGCGGATCGCTCGGACTAGCAAGTGATGTGGCTGGGTCGGCGGGCGAGGTAGTCTGAGTGGGATCGGTAGTTGTGGCAACTGCGGGCACGAGCTGAATATCCAGATTTTGACCGGTTAGCGCGGCAATTCGATACCTAACTGGGGTGGTCGCATCGACAGTGCCTTCCTTCACGATCGACCGATCCAGTTCTGGTTGAATGACATTTTGGTCGATTGCAGTACCGGGGCTACCACTATCGCTGGGAATCGTGGGATTATTAAAATCGATTTGCTTAGGAGGTGTAGTGGCAACTGGTTCGGTACCCGGACGATGGAGAAATTGACTCACGCCAAGCCAAGAGCCAACTCCTGCCAGTAGGGCGATCGCGATTCCTGCCGGAATAAATACTCTTGGCTGTTCCCAAATCGATTTACCACTGAGATTGGTAATTGCTGTTTGGGGGATGGGAGTAGCAGGGTGACTCTTGCCGCCAACGGCGACAGTGGGCAAGGTTGAAAGGCGATGTCCGGGATCGGCGGACGGCATCGATGGGGATTGACTGGGCGCGATCGCTTGGAGATCGCGACTGACTGCCAGTGCTGATTGATAGCGATCTAGTGGCTCAGGACTCAACATCCGACTGAGGATTGCGGCTAATTCGTCACCGATCTGCGTCCATCTGCGCCAGTTCCAATCGATCCGCTCACCATCAAATAGAGCACTGGGTTCTTTGCCAGTCAAGAGGACGATCGCGGCTACTGCGATGGCATATAGGTCGGTACTCGGTGAAATTTGACCGCTGTGAACTTGTTCGATCGGTGCATAGCCTGGTTGCCCGATCGCTAGTTGATGACCGTTCGGGGCGTGGAGTTGATTGACAAATGCTTTGAGTACGCCAAAGTCGGTGAGGACTGGTAGTCGGTCGCGATCGCGACAGATAATATGTGCCAGTGATAGATCTTGATGGATCGTCCCTTTGCTATGAACATAGCCGATCGCGGGCAAGACTTGTTCTAAAAATTGCCAGACTTCAGCTTCGGTAAATACCGTACCGAGATCGCGACGTGCTTCGAGTAGTTGGGCATAAGTCTTGCCCGCAACATAATCTCGCACCAAGAACAGTCGATTCTGCTCTTCAAATGTCGTCCAAAATCGGGGAATTTGGGGATGCTGGAGCTGATATAGGGGCGTAATTTCGCGGTTGAAGACTTCCTTAGCAGCAGCCACATTCGCTACCGATTGACTGGTAGAGCTAATTTCGACCAGCGCACAGTGGGCACCTGCCCGACCGCTATCAGTCGCTAAATATGTCCGTCCCAATTCGCCATCTTCAAGCAGATTGATGATGCGGTAACGATGCTGCAAAAGAGTATCTGGGGCAATTGATAGCATACGATGTGCTCGCTCAACATTATGGCGATCGAAACAATGACTTGACCTTAAGGTTAAGGCTTTGAGATGTGTGCAGTGATGAATTAGTTCCTAAACAGACAATCTCTATCAGTATCCTACTATCTTTGTGGACGTTGAGGGCAATTATTGTCTGTCGATTGACATTTGGGTCGAGTAATTATCGGTGTTTTTAGCAGTCGCCGCCGCTGAATAATTCGATCGATTCCTGCCACATCCAGATAGGGATTGAGGATTTGGAGGGCTTGAGCTGGCAGTGGCGAATTACTGATATATTCCTGGGTGCGATTGTTTTGGGAGATCGCGATCTTCCAAGGGATATAATTGTTAGCTTGAGATTGAGAACTAAAAGTCACTTGTTGCCGATCGCTTTGAATCTGAATTCTAATCGATGGATAATCATCAGGACGATCGAGCTTGGGCTGATAGTTGCCTACTCGGAGCGGGGTTTTTGATAAAGCTGTCAGAAATTTGTTACCTACTACTGCGGGGATCGCAATCTTGGTAGTCTGCTGTTGATGAATACCAGCAGCACCATAACCACCCACGGCTACATCAGCATTGCCGACAAATTTTTGCTGTTCGCGCCGTAACTTGTAATGGCGCGAAATTGGGGTGATGTCCGAATAACCATTCCAATCATTTTGGATTTTAACTGTATTTGCTAACATCACTGGGTTCAGACTAGGGATCTGAGTGAGTGTCTGACTCTGCGCCGAGATCTCGATCGGCAAATGAGTACAACCACTAGCAAATAATAATAACATTGGGGGCAATTTTTTGGACATAGACCAACTTCAGTTATCGCCCGAATTTGCGATCTAAATAGCGGCGATTTTATCGATTTTTTGGCTTAAATGGGTCGATATAGTAATCCTCAATCACTGGCGATCTTATGTTAACCGTCAAGACAAGACCCAAGCGCACAGAGCGGAACAGATATGCTCGTGAATCAAATAGGATGGCGATCGTAGAGGCTGTTTAGCCATAATCCAACCTCTACTGGCGACTAATCTTCCGCGAAGATATAGCGACGTAATTCGCTCGGATCGGGTTCGGGACTATTTTCGGCAAACTCCACCGCATCATCGACTAAATCCTGAATTTCGCGATCGAGTGTGGCGATCTCAGCTTTGGTGACTAAGCCTTCAGTCAGTAGATACTGGCTAAATTTAACAAGCGGATCGCGGGCAAACCAAAACTCTTTTTCCGCTTTTGGTCGCAGCTCGTCAGGATCTGCCAGGGAGTGACCGCGAAAACGGTAGGTCATCGCTTCAATCAAGGTTGGACCTTCACCCGCCCGGGCACGGGCTACGGCTTCTTTAGCGGCACTATAGACCGCCAAAACATCCATACCGTCCACCTCGACCCCATGCATCCCAAAAGCTGCGGCTTTTTTGTAAATTTCGGGGACAGAGGTTGCGCGTTCGTGGGACATGCCGATTGCCCACTTATTATTTTCGACGACATAAATCATCGGCAACTTCCACAACGCCGCCATATTTAGGCATTCAAAGAACTGACCATTATTGGCCGCTCCATCGCCAAAGAAACTAGCCGATACGAGATCCGAACTAGCATCACCCAGAGCTTCGCGGCGATATTTGCTGGCAAAAGCTGCCCCTGTCGCCACCGGAATCCCTTCGGCGATAAAAGCATAGCCACCAAGCAAGCGATGTTCTTTAGAAAACATGTGCATCGAGCCGCCGCGCCCTTTGCTACAGCCGGTTTCCTTGCCAAATAATTCAGCCATCACCTCCCGAGGCGGTACGCCAGCACTGAGGGCATGAACGTGATCGCGATAGGTGCTCGAAACGTAGTCCTCGCCGGGACGCATCGCTTTGATGACACCGGAGGATACGGCTTCTTGACCATTGTAAAGATGGACAAAACCAAACATTTTGCCTCGGTAGTACATCTCCGCGCATTTGTCCTCAAAGCAGCGGCCGAGCATCATATCCCGGTATAACATCAAGCCTTCTGCTTTGGTGATTTCTCCCGATTTTGGCTCAAATGCGGGTGCAGTTCTCTCTTGAACCATTAGTTTGTTTTATCCACTCGTGTGCGATCGATATTGTCGCCTATTTCGGCAAGTTGTGACTAGTACTAGCGGCGGAAATTATCGATCTGCACCGGAAATAGCCACCGTGCTGCTATCCCTATTCCCTAAAACTGTGATGTTGTGCTATGTTTATTCGTAAGTTTTTGAAAATGGTAACATCAACTCAAATTTGAAGTAACATAGTTCTCAGTCTGAGTCTGCGTTGCCAGACGGATCTCTAGTTCGAGCATAAAATCGATCGCTGAGTAGCTGGTAACTGTTAACTTTGTTGTTCAGGTGTATTAGGTGAACTGTGCGAATCCCGCTAGACTATTATCAAATATTGGGTGTACCGGAAAGCGATCTATCGGCACTGGATCGGGCATATCAAGACCGCTTGCGCCAATTGCCTCGGCAAGAATATTCAGATGCAGCGATCGAGTCTCGTAAACGGTTGATTACAGTCGCTTATGAAGTGTTGAGCGATCCGCATCAACGGGCTGATTACGCAGCAACTCAAATGGCATCAGCGTTGGCTGGGAGCGAGAGTGCCTCGGCTAGTGCCGAGTCGCCACTGCCATTTTATCGCCGACCCGAACTAGAGATCGCCGCCGAACATTTTCTGGGCGGACTCCTGATCTTATTCGAGCTAGGCGAGTACGAAGAAATCAACAGTATTTGTATGCCCTATCTGGGCAACAATGGTCGTAGTAGCAATAGCGGTAGCCTCCATCCGCAACAGCCGCCCACGATCGCCCCAAGCAGTAATCTGCAACCACCATTCAACAAGTTCGAGCCGTTGCCATTGACGAAGCTCAAGCAAACAGCAACTGGAAATCAGATCATTCCCCTCAAGCCAGACATCGTGCTGGCGATGGTATCATCATTTTGGGAGTTGGGCGAACGTGAATGGCGAGATGGTTGCTATGAAGAAGCAGTCATCCATTATGAGACTGCCAAAAAAATTCTCGTTCAAGAAGATCTATTTCCCCAAATTCAAGGGGAAGTAGATCGCGTACTCGATCGATTGCGGCCTTATCGGATCTCCTCGCTGGTGTCATTATCACTCGATCGACACGAGCAACGCCGTCAAGGAATCCAGTTTTTAGAAGAATTGCTCGAAAGTGCTTGTACCAATGAAGTCAAGTGCCAAGAACGATTTGCACTCAATAGCGAAAGTACGATCGCCTTCGTCCATGAAACACTACCGCATCTAACTGCTGCCGAGCAACGAAATCTATTTAGTCAGTTAGCCAGAGACTCCCAACAAGCGGATTCTAAGGTGTTGAATGTGATGCAATTGGCATGTACTTATCTACATGTATATGCGCTGATCGCTCAAGGATTTGCCTACCGCAATCCCCAACTGATCTACACCGCTCAACAAATCTTGCAATATCGGCTCAGTCATCGGGTCGATATGACGATCGATCAAGCGATCTGCGCCCTGCTGCTCGGACAAACCGAGGAAGCCAATCAAATACTGTCTACAGCCGCCGACTCTGCTGCTCTGATCGTGATCCGCCAACAATCCCAAGGATTGCCAAATTTACTCAGAGGCTTGTGCTGGTATATCGAATCGTGGCTCAAAGATGAAGTCTTTCCGTGTTTTAGAGATTTGCTTGCTAGCGATCCATCACTGAATGCTTACTTCAACGATCGCGATGTTCAAGATTTTGCCGATCGAGTCCCGGCTACCGACCAGCATATTACCAGTTGGGGACAAATTTCGCCGATCCTGATCGATGTGCCCCAATCGGGCGATTTGTCGCTAACCGAACATCTGGCTCACTCAGATATCGAATACTCTTCATCTGTGGGTGGCGGTCGCCGTCCCAATAGTCTCAATGCCTTCTTGCAAGCACCTTCAGACCGATTGGGGAGCAATAGTATCAGCCCCGCCATCCGGGTCGAACAGATCGTGCAACCGGAACCACCCCTAATAGTTGCAGAAGACCCAGCGACCAATGTGGTTCAACTAGAAAGCGAACGTCAACGTCGTCGCTCGATCCCCACTACACGGACGATCGACGGTCAGTTCGAGCAAGCCAAGATCGAAGATCGCCAGCAGATCCCCCTGCCGCTCGACCCCAGTAGCCAACTGGTCAAAGCTAGTAAAGCCGGACAATTGACCGAGCGGATCGATCGACCCAGCTCAGGCGACAAAAGACATCGCCGCCGTCCACACATTCCCAGAATTTTATTAGTAGGTGCTGGGGGTATAACTTTTGTCTGGGGGGCGATCTGGCTGGCGAGTACCGCCATCAGCATCGTGATGAAACCACCCACTCCCACCAAAGTTGCGGTGACGGCTGCGCCCTCGCCGCGCACCACTACCACCATTCCCAGTAGCTCGCCGTCGCTACCCAATCCCCCTGCGACCATCGGTGTCCTCACCCCTGAAATCGCCCAAGCGACGATCTCTAAATGGCTCAGTGCCAAAAGCTTATCTTTGAGCCAAGACCGCCAAATCGATCGCTTGAAAAGTATTTTAGTCGAACCAGCTTTGGCAAATGCGGTCGAGCGCGCTCAAGCTGCGAAAATCCAAAATGTCCACTGGCAGTACAAACATCAAAATATCGGCATCGTGTCAGTGGCTCAATCGAGTCCTGAATCCAATGTCGCGACGATCCGAGCACGAGTCATCGAAGAGGCTCAGTACTATAAAGCCAATACCTTAAATCCTCAGCGATCCTATGCCAAACCGCTAATTGTTGAATACAACCTCGTCCGCCAAAAGGATGGCTGGTATATTAAAGGCATGGACGTAATCAAATAATCAAGCCATTAGTCACAATTCATGCTCGATCGTCTCGTTCAAGCCTACACTCCGCTGATTTGTTGGACGGGGTTGGGTATTCTGACTGTGAGGTTTTTACCATCGGCTTTTCCGTACTGGTTGGGACGGGGATTGTACTGGGTTGGTGTCCCCATTGAGATTTTTTCACTGGCACGTCAGACAATCTTTGACGAACGCGCCCAATTAGCCCCCACGATTACGGTCGCATCGTTGCTGCTGGGGTTGGGACTGGGCTGGAGTAGTCTTCAGATCTGGCAAAAATTACTACCAGCACAACCCGCACCCGCCCCCGGACTCAAAGGCAGCTTGTTGTTGTCTTCGATGTTGGGGAATACCGGCTTTGTGGGTTTGGCGATCGTCCCCTACTTTGTCTCTGAGACAGATTTGAGCTGGGCGGTGCTCTACAGCGTGACTCAAAATGTCTTTGGCACCTATGGTTTAGGAGTATTAGTATCTAGTTATTACGGTCGTCAAGGTACTGGTACCAATCGGTGGTGGACGCAGCTCAAAGATCTGTGCTGTGTGCCCTCTCTCTGGGGCTTTGCGCTGGGTTCATTGACCCGAAACCTGCCTTTCCCATCTGCTGTCGAATCAGGCCTTCATGCCTCGATTTGGGTGGTGATTCCGGGTGCGTTTATTTTGATGGGGATTCGCCTGAGTCAGATTCAAGGCTGGCAAAGTCTCAAACTCGCACTCCTCCCAGCACTGCTGAAAACGATCGTTATGCCAACCGTTGTGGGGGTGGCGATCTCCTTGATAGGTATTAAGGGCGATCCGCGTTTGGGGATCGTCCTCATGGCGGGAATGCCTTGTGCATTTGCCGGACTGATTTTGGCAGAGGAATACAATCTCAATGGTAACCTTGTCGCTAGCAGCATTATTGTCAGTACGCTGATTTTCCTGGTGATGATTCCAGTGTGGTTGTATATTTACTAGCGATCGAAATCAGGGTGGGGACAATGTATATATTGCCCCCACCCTGAATTTAAATAATTTATTCTAAGCTAAACCGCAACTAGATTGTTTCTGCTTCTAATGCTTCATTTACAGCGGTTTGTGCAATTCGGGTCGTCGCCATTTGGTAAAAGAATATCAGTGGTAAAATTCCTAAAACCAATCCCAACAAAATTGGAATATAAATTTTAGCAGCGATACTCGTAACCATCGCAAACCCAAAATTACCCAGATACACAGCTAACGGAAAACCGAGTTGAGTATGTTGTATCTTGAGCGGCTTTAACTTCCAGATGAAAGTAGCAACAGTCATAAATACTACTCCCGTACCAAACCAGCCAGTAAAATTCTCATAAGGCATCCCAAAAAATGCCCCTGGTTGCTCCCAAACCCAAAATGGTACTGTCGTCTGACTCATGGCTGGATCGAGCACAAAGTCCCATGAAGTCAACAACAGCGATCCAAATCCGATCGCACCAATGTATTTTAAAATTTGGGGAATGGCAAAGGTTTCCAAACCAGCTCGGGCGATGAGATAAGCACTAAAGCCGATGTAGAACCAAGACAGAGGGATCGTAAATGGTACCAATCCAGCAATTTTATAGCCCAACCCTGATAAGTAATGATAATGTCCAAAAGGAAATCCAGTACTAGTACCCAATAATTCTGCGACTAATGATAGTCCGATCGCGGGCACCATAAATCCCAAACAATGCCAGATCCCCAATGTTCTATATGCATACACAGCTACCGCCGCCGTTCCCAATAACATATAGACTACGCCGCCACCAGCCATCGACCAAGCAAAAGCAGTTTTGCCAACATCGGGTAACGCCGCAATAAAATCGGGATTTGGTAATACCAGCAGTAATCCGGCTAACCCGAATACCATTGAGAGTAGATGCCCAATTAGAAGAGTTCGCTCAACGCGTATAAGTTTGTCCATCAATCGCAACCTAATTTAAATTTTCCGACTCATCCAGACTGAATATGGATTGGTGAGTTATTCGCCCGATTGAGAATTCATAACTACCCAATTTTCAAGTTAGATAGAGTTCCATTCACAGTTTACAAATCTTTACTTAGTAGTATTGTGTAGTAAATAACAATAAACCAAAAATTAATCTGTAAAGATTGCTAATTTGGGAAATATCTGGGATTGCGAGTGCGAATTTTGGGGATCGAGGGTCCTAATGAATGTCAGACGATCGATCGCAGTGGAGATTAGCAGCAGCATCCATCAGATCCACCCTAACCGACGATCGACCGGATCGCAAGCGGTTTCCCATCAGCTATGATAAGGACTAGTGTAATGTAAACTTTCGGAGATACTCGATCGATGGCAACTTTAAAAATTGTAGTTAATATTGTAGTAGCACTATTTTTACTCGTGTTTATCTTTGGTTTTCTATCCAATGACCCATCACGGAACCCAAACAACCGCGATCTGTCTGAATAAATATAGTTCAGATCGATAGTTAGCGATGGAGAGAATCAGCGTGGGGAAACAGTCAGATCGGTATGTAGCTCGGCGAAACTGGAAAATCGCTTGGTATTTAATACCAATGTTCTACTATTCGATCGATATTTCTCTCCGTCCGGTACTTGCCGAACAAATACCTGCGCCCAGAGCCGTAAATTTGGCTCCAGTGAGTCGATCGGCACCGCTGACCTATACAATCGTCCAAAATGCTCCCCCAGCCCCCCCGACGACCAATATTGCCGCACCAAATGGGACGATCGAACTCAATGCCGAGCAGCAAGAATTTAATAATAATACCCAGATAATTACGGCAAACGGCAAAGTAGTCGTGCGATTTAATAGGGCATTACTTCAAGCAGATCGATTGCGCGTCAATCTCAAAACTAAAATCGCCGTCGCCGAAGGGAATGTGTCACTCCTACGGGGTAAGCAAATCCTCTACGGGACGCAGTTTGAATATAACTTTGAAGCTGATAGCGGTAGCGTCACGGAGGCGCGGGGAGATATTTATCAGCCCACCTTAGTCACGGATCTCAATGGGATTACCAACACAACTACACCCACTCCCGCAGGTGAGAAGCCCTTTATCGAGCCGCTACTGAGCGATCGATTGCGGAACGACCAGCCAGTGACTAATATTCAGAGTACTAGCTCGACTGGGATCAATACCAGCGATCGCGACATTGAATCTCAGCCCACGCTCAGGCCGAGTGGTAAGATTACTCGACTGCGCTTTCAGGCTGATAAAATTGACTTTTTAGGCGATCGAGTCACGGCTGAAAAAATTAGAATTACTAACGATCCTTTTTCACCACCAGAACTTCAAGTCAAAGCCGATCGCGCCCAATTTAAAATTGTTAATGCCGAAGAAGATGAAATCACCACTAGTAATGCACGGCTGACTATTGAAAATAACTTAGACATACCGATTTCGCCCTTGTTTGGCGATCGGTTAGTCTTCAATAAAGTTGGTAAAAGTTCCAATCCATTTAATATTGGCTTTGATGGACAGGAGCGCGGCGGTGTCTATGTCGAAAACAATTTTTATCCAATTTTCGATCCAAGATTTAAGCTCACCGTTACTCCTCAATATTATATTCAACGTGCAGTTACCAAGTTAAATCCGTTGGATAGTTCGGTATTTGGTGTCAAAACAAATATCGAAGGAAGTTTTGGCCCCGATACCACAGTCCGAGCTTCAGCGGCATTATCAGGATTTAACTTTGATAAAATTAGTGATAATTTCCGGGGACAGGTTAGTGTCAGACAAAACCTGAGTTTAGTCGGCTATCCGCATTCACTAACTGGCGAAGCTGTCTATAGACAACAGATTTTCAATAGTTCCCTCGGCTACCAAGATGTTCAATCTAGTTTGGGTGCTGTTTTGGCTTCGCCAGTGATTCCGATCGGGAATACTGGTGTCAATTTGGATTACCAAGTTGGCGCACAGATGATTAATGCCAATACCGATCGTCAAAGCCTCCTCAGTGCCAATCGATCGAACAATCTCGTCACTCTCAATCGCTATCAACTATCCGCAAATCTCAATAAAAGTTTTCGACTCTGGGAGGGAAAAGGTTTACCACCTGAGCAGAAGGAAACATATAATTATAGTCCGGTGCCAGTGATACCGTATTTACAGCTAAATACTGGTATTCGGGCAACCAATAACAATTATAGTAATGGCGAAAATCAATCATCGATCGGTTACAACGTGGGAATTCAAGGACAGTTTGGTAATTTTTCCAAACAAAGTTTCGACTATACCGGATTTAATTTAAACTACTTTCAACAGTTTCGATCCCAAGAGTCACCATTTTTATTCGATCGACTCGTAGACAATCGAATTTTATCAGCAGGTATTAACCAACAAATTAGCGGTCCTTTTCGATTGGGCATCCAATCTTCACTCAATCTTGATTCTGGACAACAAATTAATACAGATTATTATTTAGAATATAGCCGCCGTACCTATAATGTGATCGTCCGCTATAATCCTGTCCTCCAACTAGGCTCGATCGGGTTTAGACTCAATGATTTTAATTGGGATGGCATCACACCCAGATTCTAAGATCGTATCTAGCAGCTTTAAGTAATTAGGTACAATCATTTACGAGGCAAATTATGTCTGAAACCTCTTTGGTGGATACTGCCCACCACACTAAAGAATATTTAATTAATAATTATCAATTATCAATTATCAGTTATCAATTATTTATGGATTCTCGTCAGCTAGTATTATTTGCCCTCAAGGATATCGAGACTGGCAGCTTTACAGATATAGTCGTCGAGCGATTATTAAGTAAGTTTGAATTATCTACAGTCGATCGCCATCTATTTACAGAATTAGTCAATGGGATCGTCCGCCGTAAACGTACCCTCGATGCGATAATCGATCGATTAGCCAAACAACCCGCTCATCGTCAACCACCTAACCTCAGACAACTATTACGATTGGGACTATATCAGCTTAGATATCTCGATCGGATTCCTGATTCTGCTGCTGTCAATACCACAGTCGATCTCGCCAAAACTAACGATCTAGCTGGGTTAGCTGGCGTAGTAAATGGGATTTTACGCCAGTATCTACGGCTGCAAAATGAGCAAGCAGAAGTCCTAGATTTACCTGAAGACCCGATCGCGCGGTTGGGTACTTTATATAGCTTTCCTGACTGGCTGATCGCCCAGTGGATTGATGAATTGGGATCGATCGAGACCGAGCAATTATGCATAGCTTTCAATCAAGTCCCAACGATCGATCT